>JASFUJ010000076.1:0-9023 GCA_050050355.1 Acidobacteriota bacterium | reverse complement strand
ATCGCCCGGGTGGTCAACCTGGGCCTGATGGAGGTCGATCCGACGCTTCATACCTTCTCCCCGGACCGGCCGGCGCGGCGCGGTGACGTGCTCGAAGCGTTGCTCCGGGCGGTGGCGGAGCTCGGGAGCGGCGCGGCCTGCCTGGAGGGGGCTCCCCTCGGTCGCCGGCCGACGGACCGGGCGGTCTGCACCGTCGCCGCACGCTGCCGGATCCTGCCGGAGCCCGCCGACTGCCTGCCCGGCGTGACCCTCTCCGGAGGCGAGGCGCTCGACCTGATCCGCCGTGCCGTCGAGCTCCTCTCTCCCGGCCCCACGAACCCCTCGAACGCCGACGGCGCGCCTTGACGGTCCCGAACCTCCTGTCCATCTTCAGGATGGGGTTGATCCCCCTGTTCATCATCGCGCTGGTCGACGGGCGCCCGGCCCGCGCGCTGGCCATCTTCCTCATCGCCGGGCTCACCGACGCCCTCGACGGGTTCATCGCCCGGTTCTGGGGGCAGCAGTCGCACCTGGGGACCTATCTGGACCCCATGGCCGACAAGCTGCTCCTGGTGGCGGCGTTCGTGATCCTGGCGATCCCGCCGGCGGGCGGCGGCCTGACGATTCCGGTCTGGGTCTCCGTCCTGGTGATCGCCCGGGACGTGCTGATCGTGGTGATGTGCCTGGTGTTCTATCTGGCGGTCCACGTCACCAGCTTCCAGCCGGCGATGATCGGCAAGGTGAGCACCGCGGTCCAGCTCGGCACCGTGGTGCTGGTGCTGCTGGCCCGGATCTGGCCTCGGATCACCGGCGTCGCCGTGGGGGCGATCTACGCCACCGCGTTGCTGGCGGTGGCGTCGGGGCTGTTCTACATGTTCCGGGCGAGTAGAATGTCCGAGATGAAGGCACAATCCCCGCCCACGGCGCAGAGGCGTTCGCCGGGCTGACCGGCGCCGCCGGACGCGCTCGGCGATCACGGGCGCCTGGTACTCTGAGGAACCGATGTCGGAGTTCGTCCACCTCCACCTCCACAGCCAGTTCAGCCTCCTCGACGGCGCCAACCGTCTCGACGACGTGATCGGCGCCGCCAAGGACCAGGGCATGCCGGCCATGGCCCTGACCGACCACGGCAACATGTTCGGGGCCATCGAGTTCTACGAGAAGGCCCGCGCCCGGGGGATCAAGCCGATCATCGGGGTCGAGGCCTACATCACCCCCGGCCGGATGACCGACCGAAAGCTCGCGTCCGACGGCGACAACAACCACCTGGTGCTGCTGGCCGAAAACGAGACCGGCTACCGCAACCTCCTGAAGCTCACCTCCCGGGCCTACCTGGACGGCTTCTACTACAAGCCCCGGATCGACCACGACCTGCTGGCGCGCCACTCCGAGGGCCTGATCGGCCTGTCCGCCTGTCTCAAGGGGGAGGTGAACCAGCGGATCCTGGCCAACCGGGAGCACGAGGCGGAGGAGAAGGCGCGCCAGTACCTCGAGGTCTTCGGCCAGGGCAACTTCTTCCTCGAGCTCCAGGACCACGGCATCCCGGAGCAGCGGGCGGCGAACGAGGTGATCCGCCGCATCGCCCGGCGCCTGGGCGTGCCGCTGGTGGTGACCAACGACTGCCACTACCTGCGCCGGGAGGACTCGGAGGCCCACGACGTCCTCCTGTGCATCGGCACCCAGCGCCTGCTGGACGACCCCGACCGGCTGCGCTACTACTCGGACAACTTCTACCTCAAGTCGGCGCAGGAGATGCACGCCCTCTTCCCCGAGGACCGGCAGGCGATCGAGAACACCGCCCGGATCGCCGAGCGGTGCGAGCTGGAGATCGACACCTCCACCTTCCACCTGCCCGAGTTCCCGGTGCCGGCCGGCGAGACCCTCGACAGCTACTTCGACAAGGTCACCCGCGAGGGTCTGGAGGAGCGGCTGGAGCAGCTCCGGCGCCGCGGCTCGAGGGCGCTCGCCAACCTGGGCGCCGACACCTACCGGGAGCGGCTGTCCCGGGAGATCGGCATCATCCGGGAGATGGGCTTCCCCGGCTACTTCCTGGTGGTGTGGGACTTCATCCGCTACTCCCGGGAGCGGGGCATCCCGGTGGGCCCCGGGCGGGGCTCCGCGGCCGGGTCGCTGGTCTCCTACGCGCTGCGGATCACCGACATCGATCCGCTCGAGTACGACCTGCTGTTCGAGCGCTTCCTCAACCCGGACCGGATCTCGATGCCGGACATCGACATCGATTTCTGCATGCGCCGCCGGGGCGAGGTGATCAACTACGTCGCCGAGAAGTACGGCCGCGACCGCGTGGCCCAGATCATCACCTTCGGGACCCTGGCGGCCAAGGCGGTGATCCGCGACGTGGGGCGCGTGCTGGGAATGCCGTACTCCAAGGTCGACCGGATCGCCAAGCTGGTGCCGGACATGACCCGCTCCCTGGCCGAGGCCGCCCGGGAGGTGCCGAAGCTCAAGGAGGAGGTCGGCTCGGATCCGGAGGTCTCGAAGATCGTCCGGATCGGCAGCCGGCTCGAGGGCCTCACCCGCCACGCCTCGGTCCACGCCGCCGGCGTGGTGATCACGCCGCAGCCGATCGAGGAGCTGGTCCCCCTCTACAAGGTCAAGAAGGGGGACGACGAGACCGTCACCACCCAGTGGGACAAGGACGTCGTCGAGGGGCTCGGGCTCCTCAAGATGGACTTCCTCGGCCTGCGCACGCTGACGGTGATCGACGACACCCTGACCTTCGTGCGCCAGACCGGCGAGGAGATCGACCTGGACCGGGTGCCCCTGGACGACCCGGAGGTCTACCGGCTGTTCTGCGAGGGGCGCACCAACGGCATCTTCCAGTTCGAGTCCCGGGGCATGAAGGACCTCCTGCGGCGCGCCCAGCCGTCCAAGTTCGAGGACCTGGCCGCCTTCAACGCCCTCTACCGGCCGGGCGCCCTGTCGGTGGGCATGGTGGAGGAGTACATCCAGCGCAAACAGGGCACGAAGCCGATCCGCTACATCCTGCCGGAGACCGAGCAGATCCTGGAGGAGACCTACGGGATCATCGTCTACCAGGAGCAGGTGATGCAGATCGCCGTGCAGGTGGCCGGCTTCTCCATGGCCCAGGCGGACGTGCTCCGCAAGGCCATGGGCAAGAAGAAGCTGGAGGTCATGGAGGAGCAGAAGGAGCAGTTCCTCGACGGCGCCGAGGCCCGGGGCGTGGAACGCAAGAAGGCCCGGGAGCTGTGGGACTACATCGAGCCCTTCGCCGGCTACGGCTTCAACAAGAGTCACAGCGTGGCCTACGCCATGCTGGCCTACAAGACGGCCTGGCTGAAGGCCCACCACCCGGTGGCGTTCATGGCCGCCATGCTCAACTCGGAGCTCTCCAGCTCCGACGCCGTCGCCAAGTACATCCGCGAGTGCCAGGCGATGGGGATCGACGTCCTGGCGCCGGACGTCAACGAGAGCGGCTGGAGCTTCACCGTGGTCGGCGACACGGTGCGCTTCGGCCTGGGGGCGGTCAAGGGGGTGGGGGAGGGCGCGGTCGAGGCGATGATCGCCGCCCGCCGGGAGGTCGGCCGGTTCGACAGCCTGGCCCACTTCGCCTCGTCGGTGGATCTCCGGCAGGTCAACCACAAGGTCTTCGAGGGCCTGATCAAGGCCGGCTGCTTCGACGGCCTGGAGGTCCACCGGGCGGCGCTGTACGAGGCGCTCGACCCGATCCTCGGCTGGGCCGGCCGGCAGCAGAGGGACCAGGAGGCCGGCCAGGGCAGCCTGTTCGGCGGCAGCGCCTCGCTCGAGCCGGCGCCCGACCCGGGGACCCCCGCGTGGCCCGACCGGGAGCGGCTGAGCTACGAGAAGGAGGCCCTGGGCTTCTACCTGACCGGTAACCCCCTCGCCGAGTACGAGGCCGACCTGGCGCGCCACGTCAGCCACACGCTGGACGAGGTGCTGGCGGCCGGCGAGGACGAGCTCACCGGCCCGGTCACCCTCGGCGGCCTGGTGACCCGGCTACGCCAGGCGAAGATCAAGAGCGGGATCAACGCGGGCCGCCTGATGGGCCGGTTCGTGCTCGAAGACCTCCACGGCCGGATCCCGGTCACCCTGTTCGCCAACCAGTTCGAGCAGTTCGGCCACCTGCTCGAGGACGAGGCGATCGTGATCGTCAAGGGCGAGGTGCGCGAGCGGGGGAGCGAGAAGGAGCTGGCGGTGGAGGAGATGACCTCCCTCGAGCGGGCCGCGGGCAAGCTGCTCTCCGGAGTGGACCTGGAGCTGGCCCACGACCTGGACGAGTCGCTGCTGCGCCGTCTGCGCGAGATCCTCCTGGACCACCACGGCAAGATCCCCGTGACCTTCGAGCTCCGCCTGGGGAACAAGAAGGTCCGGGTCAAGCCCGCGGAGGCCTACACCGTGCAGCCCAACGACACCCTCAAGGCCCAGGTGGAGAAGGTCCTGGGCCAGGGCAGCGTCAAGGAGCGCTACTCCGAGCCCGCCGCCTGACGCCCCCGTCCCCCGCCGCCAGCCCGCCCCCCCCGCCTTCCGTCCTACCCGGTGAGGGCCCCGACCGGCTCCGCACCCCGCCGGTCCCCCTCGACGCACCGGAATCACCCGTTGCGAGAACCGGTCTTCGGGTGCGGCGGCTCGTCTTCCTTCCAGCTGGGCTTGGCCACTGGAGCGAATCCGGATCCCAGAGATCGAACCGGTCTCGATTCCAGCTCGTAAGGTACGGGAATCACGCCGGTTATGCCGGTTGCGTCCGAAGGGAACTCGACCTAAGGTGACCCCGTGACCGAGGAACGTCCAGTGGATTCGAACCTTCCGACGCCGGAGACCCCCACCGTCGCTCCCGCGGGCTCGTCGGCCGGGCCCGGCGGCTCCGTCGCCCCGTCCGACCCCCTGGATGGGGAGGATCGCATGGTCCGGGGGGCCGCCCTGATGCTGCTCCGGCAGTACCGCCGATGCACCCAGAACCGGCTGGCGGAGCTGTCGGGCATCAGCAAGGCGACCATCTCCGCCTACGAGCGCGGCCTGCAGGAGATCGGCGAGGCCAACCGCCGCCGGATGCTGCGCGCCCTGGGTCTGCCGTCGCGCGCCTGGGAGGCGACGGTGCGCCACGTGGAGTGGCTGGAATGGCTGGCCGCGCGGAACGACCTGCTGGAGGAGGGGGCGCTGCCGGAGGATGTCGGGGAGGAGGACCTGGCCGTGCTGCGGCGCGAGGTGGGGCGGGTCGCGGAGGCCGCCGGCCGGGACCGGGAACGGCAGGTGGGCACGCTGCTCGAGATCTTCGCGCACCTTCTGAGCTGAGGGGTCCGACCCGGGCTGATGGCTCCCGACCCTCGCCCGCGGCGGCCGGAGGAGCGCCGCGGGGCGGGGTGTCTGGGGCTCGCCGGCGGGCTCAGCGGCCGGTGAGCACGTGGACCACCGGCAGCACGCAGTCGCGGATCGGCCCCTGGGGCTCGGTGTACTGAACCCGGTAGCTGTAGGCCACCGGCGCGATCACCCCGGTGACGTCCATCGTGTGGGTGTCCCAGAGCTGGTTCATCGGCTCGCCGTCGGTGCCGTTGAGGTCCGAGTCCTCGCTCCCCGCCGGGTAGCAGCCGTTGCCCCGGATCTGGGTGTAGGGGGCCGGAACCGGGCCGGCGAGGAAGGTCCTCTCGTCGGTCATCGAGCTGATGTTGGGCTGCCCCCCGCCCACCTGGCCGTCGGAGCCGATCCGGGTGTGGCGGATCGAGTCCGCGGTGATCGGCCGGAAGAGCGTGTGGGTGTAGGTCAGGGTGCCGAAGAACCCGGTGCTCTGGGGGTGATGGATCTGGACCCACGTGCCCCGCGGGATGGCCTTGTCGGTGTAGAGCACCACCAGGCTCGCGCCCTGGGCCAGGGGGAAGACCGTGTTGAACGGGACCCACGGGTCCTGTCCGGTGGTCAGACCGCTGGCGATCCCGGTCACCGTGTAGTCGCTGTTGATGCCGGGGACGATGAACGGGAAGACCCAGGTCCGGTAGGTGACGTGGGTGCTGTTGGGACCCCAGCAGGGGAACGCGGTGGCGTTGACCACCGACCCGCGCCGCTGGAAGCCGTTGAAGTAGATGGTCGGGTTGGTCGGATACGGTCCCTGGTGGATCACGGACCAGTAGAGGAAGGCGCTCACCTTGCGGGCGGTGGGGGGGACGCCGCGCAGCCGGATCGTGCCGTAGCCGGCGTTGCGCGTCCCGGTGCCGGCCGCCATGTGGTCGATGCCGCCGGGGCAGCCGAAGGACGCGCAGCCGGGAAGATACGCGTACTTCTGGAAGATCGGGTCCTCCTCGTCCCGGCCTTCCGCCAGCTCGTCCAGACCCTCTTCGTCCACCGGATTGAGCTCCAGCTCGCCGTCCAGCTCCTGGGTGGCGGGCTCCACCTGCTCCACGTACTCGGCCACCGCCTCCTGGGCCGTCGCGCCGAGGGGAACCTCCTGGCCCTCCGGCTCTTCGGCGGCTCCGGCCGCCTGCCAGGCTCCCGAGACCAGCAGCAGGCCCAGAGAGACGAGGGCGATCGCGTACCACGAACTTCGCTTCATGAGAAAGCCTCCTGGGGATGATTCGACCACCGCCATCCCTCTTCGGCACGCCTCCCGACCGTCCGCCCAACGGCAGCGGTTCCGGGGCGCCTCCCCGCGGGCCGGCCCGGTCCGATCAGTGTAGTCGTGGTACAACGCTTTTTCAGTCAAGAAGATGACGGTCTCTCGTGCACCGGGTCCCGGTGGAGCTTCGCCTCGAAGCGACGCGAGCTCCCCGGTACAATCACCCCGATGGAGCTCCTGACCACCCACCTGGGGGCCGACTTCGACGCCTACGCGTCGGTCCTCGTCGCACGGCGGCTCCATCCGGAGGCGCGGGTGTTCTTTCCCGGCTCCAAGGAGGAGTCGGTCCGGCGCTTCGAGGAGGGTCCGCTGGGGCGGGACCTGGCCGCCGACGAGCTCAGGCACAAGGAGGTGGACCCGGCCGCGATCCGGCGGATCATCCTGTGCGACGCGGTGCAGCGGGACCGGATCGGCGTCGTGGGCGAGTGGCTCGAGCGCTACCCGGAGATCGAGGTCTGGGCCTACGACCATCACGAGCCGGACGAGGACGCGATCCCCACCGCGGGCGGCGTGGTGGACCCGGACGCCGGCTCCACCTGCACCATCCTGTGCGAGCTCTGCGAGCGCGACGGCCACGTCCTCACCCCGCGGGAGGCGTCGCTCCTGCTGCTGGGCATCTACGAGGACACCGGGTCGCTGGCCTACGCCGGCACCGGACCCCGCGAGCTCCGGGCGGCCGCGCGTCTCCTGGAGCAGGGGGCCGAGCTGACGGTGGTCCGGCGCTACGCCCTCCAGCGGCTCGACCCCAACCGGTTCGACATCCTGCACCGGATGACCGAGGCCCTGGAGGTGCACCGGATCCACGGCCACCGCCTGGGCACCCTCGCCCTGGAGCTGGGCGACTTCGTCGACGAGCTGGCGCCGCTGGTCAACCGCACCCTGGAGATCTTCGAGCTGCCGCTGCTGTTCGCGCTCTTCGGCGAGGGCAACCGGGTGACCCTGATCGCCCGGGGCGACCAGCCCCGGGTGCACCTCGGGGACCTTCTCGAGGCGTTCGCCGACGGGGGCGGCCACGCCACCGCCGCGTCCGCCCGCATGAAGGGGGTGACCCCGCTCGAGGCGCGCGAGCGCCTGCTGGCCTTCCTGGAGGGGGCCCTGCCGCCGGCGGCCCGGGCGTCGGACCTGATGGTCACCGGGTTCTTCACGCTGCCGGCCGACCGCACCGTCGCCGAGGCGAAGGACGCGCTGATCGAGCGCCGCATCAACGCCGCGCCGGTGCTCGACGCCCGGGGCCGGGTGGTCGGGGTGATCACCCGGCAGACTCTCGACGGCGCGCTCCAGCACGGTCTCGGCGACCGCCGGGTGGAGTCGGTGGCCCAGCGGGACCTGGAGTGGGTGGATCCGGACGCCCCGGCGGAGGACGTGGGGGAGCGCATGCTCCAGCGCCATCCCCGGGTCGTCCTGGTGGGGGATCCGTCCACCGGCCGGCCGCGGGGCCTGGTGACCCGCATGCAGGTGCTCCGCCACCTGCACGGGCGCCTGCGCGAGGCCGGCGTCGGGGTGGAGCGCCGCCTGGCGCACCTGCCGGAGGAGCGGGCGCCCATGGGGGCGATGCTCCGGGAACGTCTGCCGGAGCCGGTGCGCCAGCGGGTCGAGACCGTGGCCGAGGTCTCCCGGCGGTACCAGATCCCGGTCTACCTGGTCGGCGGCATCGTGCGCGACCTGCTCCTGGACCGGGAGAACCGGGACCTGGACCTGGTGGTGGAGGGGGACGGCCCCCACTTCGCCCGTCTCCTGGCGGACGAGCTCGGCGGCAGGGTGCGGGTGCACGAGACGTTCATGACCGCGGTGGTGGTCGACCCGGAGGATCTGCACATCGACGTGGCCACCGCCCGGAGCGAGTTCTACCGGGCGCCGGCCGCCCTGCCCGAGGTGCAGACCTCGCCACTGCGGCAGGACCTTTACCGCCGGGACTTCACCATCAACGCCCTGGCCGTCCGCCTCGGCCCGGGGACGAGCCCGGAGCTGATCGACTACTTCGGCGGCCGGCGCGACCTGGAGAACGGCCTCCTCCGGGTGCTCCACAGCCTGTCGTTCATCGACGACCCGACCCGCGTGCTGCGGGCGGTGCGGCTCGGGCTGCGGCTCGGTTTCGAGATCTCCCCGGAGACCCTCCACCTGGTGGAGGTGGCCCTGGAGGAAGGGGTGTTCGAGCGGCTCTCCGGGGCCCGGCTCCGGGAGGAGCTGATCCTGCTGCTCGACGATCCTGCGGTGGCCGTGCGCGGGCTGGAGCGGCTCGAGGCCCTCGGCGTGCTGCGGGCGGGTCTGCACCCCTCCCTGGAGCTCGGCGAGGCGGGCCGCTCCCGCCTGCGTCGGGCCGTGGCCGCCTGGGACTGGTACACGGTCCAGGACCTGTCCGAGCCGCCGGCCGCCCTCTGGCGGCTGCTCCTGGTGGCCCTTGTCGGTGGACTTGATGGAATCGACGGGGTCGGCGGGGTCG
>JASFUJ010000075.1:0-9027 GCA_050050355.1 Acidobacteriota bacterium | reverse complement strand
CTCATCGCCACCCTCTCCGGTCGACCAGAACGGCCGGCCTGCGCCGGCCTTGGGGGGAGAGGGCCGGGGTGAGGGGGTACCATAGGAACGGAGGCAACGCGAAGCGATGCAACGATTCGGACGGATCATGATCGCGGCCGGGGTGCTGGCCGCGCTGGGGCTGACGGCGGCCGGCCTCCTGGGCTACCGGGGGGTGCAGGCGGACCAGGAGGTCCGGCTGCACGTGCTGGTGGGGCTGGGAGCCCTGCTGGTCTTCGTGCTCTCCCACCTCTGGGTGCTGTTCTACTTGACCGGGGCGGTGCGGGTCCTGCGGCGGGCGGCGAGCCCGGAGACCGTGCGCCGCGAGGCCGGGCTGTTCGGCTTCAAGCGGCACACCCTGCCGCCCCTCCTCGCCGCGGTGGTTCTGGCTCTCGGCTGCTTCCTGCTGGGGATCGGCGTCTACAGCGGGCGGTTCGGCGGCGGCGTCCACGCGGCGGCGTTCTACCTGACCCTGGTGGCCGAGGCGTGGGCGGCGCAGCGCGAGTGGCGCACCGTCGGCGCGGCGGAGCGCGTGGTCCGGAGCGTCCGGGCCGCCGGGTGAGCTCCCGGATCGGACCCCGGCCCGGTTCGGGAATCGGACCCCGAATCGGACCTCCGACGGGGTATCATCGGGGCCGCATGGGCCGTCTCACCCCTCCCAGCCGCCGGCTGCTGCCGGATTCCTGGCGCGTCGACCTTCCCCTGTTCGAGGGTCCCCTGGATCTGTTGTTGCACCTGGTGAAGATCAACGAGGTGGAGATCGTCGACATCCCGGTGGCCCGGGTCTGCGATCAGTTCCACGAATACCTCGCCCTGATGGAAGAGCTCAACCTGGACGTCGCCGGCGAGTTCATCTACGAGGCGGCGCTGCTGATCCACCTGAAATCCCGGCTGCTCCTGCCGCGGCCGGAGCCGGAAGAGGGGGAGCCGGAGGAGGATCCGCGCCAGGAGCTGGTGGAGCGGCTGCTGGAGTATCGCCGGATCAAGGAGGCGGCCCAGTCGCTGGGGGAGGTGGACAGCCTGCGCCACGGGATCTGGCCGCGCACGGTGCCGCCGCCCGACCTCCCGGCGGACGACCGGGAGATCGACCTGGGAGACGTCTCCCTGTTCGACCTGCTGTCGGCGCTCCGCAACGCCCTCGCCCGCTTCGAGCGGGAGCATCCGCCGGCGTACCACCCGGACGTGGAGACCTACTCGGTCCGCGACCAGGTCCACCGCCTGCTGGAGGTCCTGGACGCCGGCCGCCCCTACGACTTCGTCGACGACCTGCACCGGCGCTCCTGCCGCGCCGAGGCGATCGCCGCGTTCCTGGCGCTCCTCGAGCTGGCGCGCATGCACCTGGTGCGGATCCACCAGACCGACGCGGGGGACGTCCTGCTCTACCGGACCACCCGCGAGGCGCTCCACGAGGATCTGGAGGCGCTCAGCTCGTGACCGACCGGCGCGAGATGGAGGCGGCGATCGAGGCGGTCCTGTTCGTCTCGGGAGAGCCGGTCCCGCGGGGCCGGATGCTCGGCCTGTTCGAGGAGGCCGAGCGCGAGGAGGCCGAGGCGGCGCTGGAGGCCGTGATCGGTCGCTACGCCGGAGAGGGGGAGGGGCGCGGCGTCATGGTGGACGAGGTCGCCGGGGGCCTGCGCCTGGTCACCCGGCCGGAGCTCCACGACTGGCTGCGCCGGTTCTTCGACTCCGGAGGCGCCACGAAGCTCTCCATGGCGGCCCTCGAGACCCTGGCGATCGTGGCGTACCATCAGCCCGTGACCGCCCCGGAGATCCAGGAGCTCCGCGGGGTCAACCCCTCGGGGGTGCTCAAGACCCTGCTCGAACGCCGGCTGATCCGGATCTCCGGCCGCAAGGAGGTGGTGGGCAAGCCGTTCCTCTACTGCACGACCCGGGAGTTCCTGGTCCACTTCGGCCTCGACGACCTCCGGGACCTGCCCCCGCTCGAGGAGTTCGAGGAGCTCTTCGGCGACGAGGCCGGCGGCGCGGCGGCCCCGGCTCCGGACCGGGACGAACAGTTCTACCGCGAGGTGGCGGCGCTCCAAGACCAGGAAGACCAGGAGGACCGGGAGGGCCACGAGGACGGACCCTCGCCGGGCGGCGGAGACCGGCGGCCGGAGATGGCCGGGGCGTCCGGCGGAGCCGGCGGGTCCGGAGGAGGGGACGCCCCATGAGCGAAGAGCGCCTGCAGAAGATCCTCGCGCGCGCCGGAATCGCCTCGCGGCGCAAGTCGGAAGCGCTCATCGAGGAGGGGCGGGTCACGGTCAACGGCCGGGTGGCCACCCTCGGGGACAAGGCGGATCCGGACGCGGACGCCATCAAGCTCGACGGCAAGCGGGTGGAGCCGCGGACCCGGTTCCACTACCTGCTGCTGCACAAGCCGCCCGGGGTGATGAGCACCCGGCACGACCCGGAGGGGCGGCCGACGGTCCTCGAGCTGGTGCCGCCCAGGTTCCGCAAGGCGCTGGTGCCCGTCGGCCGGCTCGACTACCAGACCGAGGGGCTGCTCCTGCTCACCGACGACGGGGACTTCGCCCAGCGGATCGCCCATCCCCGCTACGGCTGCACCAAGACCTACGAGGTCAAGGTGAAGGACGAGCCGACGGGGGAGGAGATCTCCAAGCTGCTCGAGAAGGGCGCGGTGATCGAGGGCCGCCGGGTGGTTCCGAAGCGGATCCGCGCGATGCGCTCGCCGGGGCCCCGGGAGGGGAAGAACAGTTGGTGGGTGGTGGAGATCACCCAGGGGCGGACCCGTCAGATCCGGGAGATGTTCTTCCGGATCGGCCACCCGGTGCAGCGGCTCCGGCGGGTGGCGATCGGGCCGCTCCGGGACCCGGACCTGCCGGCCGGGGCGGTGCGGGAGCTGACCGACCGGGAGGTGGAGCGGCTCCGCCGGGTGACCACCAGGAAGAAGCGTTCTCGCCGCAAGAAGAAGAAGAGAAGGACGGACCGGTAGGGCATTCGATGATTCGGAGGAGACGGTGAACCAGACGCGGACGACGCATTCGGCATCCGGGCCCCTGGTGGTGGCGATCGACGGTCCTTCGGGCGTGGGCAAGAGCACCGCGGCGCGGAGCCTGGCCCGTCGCCTGGGCGTTCCCTACCTGGACACCGGCGCCATGTACCGGGCGGTGGCTCTCGCGGTCCTGGAGCGGGGGCTCCATCCGGACGACGAGGAGGCGGTGGTGGCGCTGGCGAAGGAGATCGACCTGCGGCTCGAGCACGACGCGGAGAGCGGGGGCGCGCGGGTGGTGCTGGGCGGCGAGTCGGTGGCGGAGACGTTGCGGACCACGCGGGTCGGCGAGGCGTCGTCGCGGATCTCCACCTATCCCGAGGTGCGCCACCGGCTGGTGGAGCTGCAGCGGGAGTACGCGGTGGACCACGGGGCGGTGCTCGAGGGCCGGGACATCGGCACGCGGGTGTTTCCGGACGCGCCGCACAAGTTCTTCCTGGACGCCCGCCAGGACGTCCGGTATCGGCGGCGTTACGAGCAGCTCGTGGACGCCGGGGTGGACGTCACCTACAGCGAGGTGGCGGTCGAGATCGACCGCCGCGACCAGCGGGACGCTCACCGGGCGGAGTCCCCGCTCACCTACGACGACAGCTACGCCCTGATCGACACCTCGGACCTGACGCCGGAGGAGGTGGTGGAGCGGATGCTCGGGGAGATCCGGGGCGTGGAGGGCGTGGACGGCGGCTGAGTGGAGGGCTCCGGCGGGGGGTTCGCCGGGAGCCCCCGGACCGCTCCACGTTCCGCCGCTGGTTGCCGTGGCCGGTCTCGGGGGTGATCGTCTCGGAGACATGGGGAGGGAGGGGTGCCTCCTCCGCCCCGCGCGGGGAGGAGGAGGTCAGGAGGAGGGGCGACCCCGTCAACTCCGAATCGTCAACCCCCGCCCCCCGGTGAACCGGCTCCACTGGTGCACGCTCAACCCGTTGCGCATCCGCTCGATGCGGGCCTCGGCCAGGTGGTTGGCCGCCAGGTGGGTCGGGGTCGACTGCTCCTCCGCCACCTCGAAGATCCGGTGGACGTTGTCGTAGATGTGGCGGGTCATCAACAACGCCCGCTCCCGGTTGTAGCCGTTGAGCTCGTTGTAGACGTTGATCAGGCCGCCGGCGTTGATCACGTAGTCCGGGGCGTAGAGGATGCCCCGCTCGGTCAGGGCCGCGCCGTCGCGCGCCTCGTCGGCGAGCTGGTTGTTGGCGCCGCCGGCGACGATGGCGCACTGCAGCTTCGGGATGGTGTCCGGGTTGATCGAGGCGCCGAGGGCGCACGGGGAGAACACGTCGCACTCGACACCGACGATCTCGTCGACGCCGACGATCTCGACGCCGAGCTGCTTCGCCTTCTCGATCGCCTCCGGATCCACGTCCGTGCCCACCACCTCGGCGCCCTCGCGGATCAGGTTCTCCGCCAGGTACCGCCCGACGCTGCCCAGCCCCTGGATCGCCACCCGGCGGCCGGAGAGGTCGGTGCTGCCGAACTTCCACTCGACCGCCGCCTTGAGCCCCTGGAGGACGCCGTAGGCGGTGACCGGCGACGGGTCGCCGCTGCCGCCGTGGGCCTCGGAGACGCCGGTGACCCACCGGGTCTCGCCCAGGATCACCTCCATGTCCTGCATGCGCATGCCGACGTCCTCGGCGGTGATGTAGAGGCCGCTCAGGGATTCGACCGCACGGCCGAACGCCCGCAGCAGCTCCTCCGTCTTGTCCCTCTTCGAGTCCCCGATGATCACCGCCTTCGCTCCGCCCAGGTTGAGGCCGGTGGCGGCGGCCTTGTAGGTCATGCCCCGAGAGAGGCGCAGCGCATCCACCATGGCCTCGTCGAAGCTCTCGTACGGCCACATGCGACAGCCGCCGAGCCCCGGGCCGAGAACCGTGTCGTGGATGGCGATGATCGCCTTCAGTCCGACCCCCGGATTCGAGCAGACGAGCACCTTCTCATGGCCCATGCTCCCCATCTGGTCGAAGAGTTCCATCGTCACTCCCTTGTTGAGGCCCGGGCGCGGACCGGCACTGAGCGCCTGCCCGGGCAGATCGTTGTGAGGCGGTGCGTTTCGGTCGTGTGTGCCCGCGCAGGCCGGTAGCGGGCAAGCGTTCCGGGGCCGCCGGACACCTGCGTGTGCGTCTGTCTGCGCTGAGCTGTGCGAACCCTCCAGATCCCGCGGCCAGATCCCGCGGCCAGATCCCGCGGCCGGCTGATCTCTCGACCGGGGCGGGCACACTCGACGCTCCGAGTCTACCGGATCGCCACCGGGTGACCAAATGACCTTTCGGGTAGGGCGGGCGGAGGAGAATTGCCTACAATCGAGGACCATGAAGGGGGCCATGGAGACCGGGGAGCACCCGGAACCGCGCGCGGAGCTGCTGAAGGCGTGGGCGGCCGAGGCGGGGTTCGACCGGGCCGGGATCGCCCGCGTCGGGCCTTCGGACCAGGGGCGGGCGTTCCGCGCCTGGATCGAGCGGGGCGACCACGCGGGCATGGCCTGGATCGGCCGCCGGCTCGACCGCCGCCTCGACCCCGGCCGGGTCCTCGAGGGAGCCCGGAGCGCCCTGTGCGTCGCCCTGCGCTACCACCCGCTGCGGTACCCGCCGGGGGATCGGGCGGAGCCGGAGGGGGATCTGTGGCCCCGGGTCGCCCGCTACGCCCGGGGCGCCGATTACCACGACCTCATGGGGGCTCGCCTGAAGGCCCTGTCCGAGCGGATCCGGCAGGCGTTCCCGGGCACGGAGGCCCGGGTGTACGTCGACACCGGCCCGGTGCTCGAACGGGAGCTGGCGGCCCGGGCCGGGATCGGGGTCCAGGGGAAGAACACGAACCTGCTCGACCGGGAGATGGGCTCGTGGTTCCTGCTGGGCGAGATCCTCCTGACGCTGGACCTGTCGCCGGACCGGCCGCCCGGTCCCCCCGGCGCACGGGAGCCGGAGGCCCCGGTCACCGACCTGTGCACCCGCTGCACCCGGTGCCTCGATCACTGCCCGACCGGGGCCCTGCCGGAGCCCTACCGGCTCGACGCCAACCGCTGCATCAGCTACTGGACCATCGAGCACCGGGGGGACTTTCCGCCCGAGGTGCGCGAGATGGTGGGGGACTGGGTGTTCGGTTGCGACGTCTGTCAGGAGGTCTGCCCCTGGAACGTCCGCGGCGACGTCCGCGGCTGGGAGCGGGTCGCGGACCACCCCGAGCTGCGGCTGCCGCCGGAGCGCCGGGAGCTCGACCTGGCCGGCCTGCTGCGCCTCGGCCGCGACGAGTACGTGGAACGGTTCCGGGGGAGCCCGATGAAGCGGGCCAAGCTGGGCGGCCTGAAGCGCAACGCCGCCGCCGCCATGGGCAACCGGGGAGATCCGGGCTACTGCGGACCCCTGGCCGAGGCCCTGGCGCGGGACGAGGATCCGGTGGTCCGGCGCCAGGCCGCGTGGTCCCTGGGACGGCTCGGAACATCCGCGGCCCGCGACGCGTTGCACGATGCGCTGGAGACGGAGAGCGACCGGTCGGTGGCCGGCGAGATCCGGGCGGCGCTCGGCGCCGCCGGGGGCGCCGGGACGCGCGACGCGCGCGGTTGACACCTCCCGATCGCCCCCCTATACTCCAAGCTCCCGAGTTCTCAGGCGTTTACGCAGAGCTCGACCCCTGCCTCGCGGGGGTGGGGTCACGAGGCCCCGATCCCAAGCCAAGGAGGTTTCACAAACCAATGCAGTCCACTGAAGAGCACGACGAGCAGGCGACGACCGCCACGGAGGAGGCCGAAGCCGAGACCAAGGCTGAAGCCGCACCGACCGAAGAAGAGACCACGGAGGCTTCCGCCGAGGAGCAGGCGCCGGAGGACGTGCGTCCGTCCGACGTCGAGTCGCAGGTCTCCGTCGACGAAGAGAAGGTCGCCGCCGTTCCCGAGCCGACCCCGGAGGTCGGCGCGGTCGAGCGCGTCGCCTCGGGCGAGCAGTCGGAGGTGCCGGATCTCGCCCTCGCGTCCAGCCCGTCCGAGGAGGACGGCGAGATGGACGCCGAGACGTTCGAGAAGCTCGTCGAGCTGTACGACGAGAGCATGCGCAACCTCACCGAGGGCGACATCGTCACCGGCAAGGTGATCGGCGTCACCGCGGACGAGGTCATCGTCGACGTGGGGTACAAGTCGGAGGGCTTGATCTCCCGCGACGAGTTCGAGGACCACGAGGGCAACCTCACCGTCGAGGTCGGCGACGAGGTGGACGTCCTGCTCGAGAAGACGGAGGACGTCGAAGGCCACGTGCTCCTGTCCCGCCAGAAGGCGGAGCGCATGAAGCGCTGGAACGAGATCGAGCGGGCCTACAAGAACGACGAGATCATCTACGGCCGCGTGGTCGACCGCATCAAGGGCGGCCTGACCGTGGACATCGGCCTGCGGGCCTTCCTGCCCGGCTCCCTGGTCGACATCAAGCCGATCAAGCACCTGGAGTCGCTCAAGGGCGAGGAGCTCGAGTTCAAGGTGATCAGCCTGGACCGGCGCCGCAACAACGTGGTGCTGAGCCGCAAGGCGGTGCTGGAGAAGGAGCTCGAGAAGAAGAAGGCCGAGACCATCACGAAGCTCAACGAGGGCGCGCTGCTGCCCGGCGTGGTCAAGAACATCACCGACTACGGCGTGTTCATCGACCTGGGCGGCATCGACGGCCTGCTCCACATCACCGACATCTCCTGGGGACGGGTCAACCACCCCTCCGAGCACTTCTCGGTCGGCGACGAGGTCGAGATCGTCATCCTCAAGTTCGATCCGGAGACCGAGCGCGTCTCCCTCGGCTACAAGCAGAAGACCGAGGATCCCTGGACCCTGGTCGACAAGAAGTACCCGGTCGGCTCGCGGGTCCACGGCAAGGTGGTGTCGATCGTCGACTACGGCGCGTTCGTCGAGATCGAGGAGGGCGTCGAGGGGCTGATCCACGTCAGCGAGATGTCCTGGACCAAGAAGGTGGTCAACCCCTCGAAGGTCGTCTCCGTGGGCGAGGAGGTCGAGGCGATCGTCTCCGAGCTCGACATGGAGCAGCGCCGGATCAGCCTCTCCCTGCGCCAGACCGAGCGCAACCCGTGGGAGGAGCTCTCCGACATCCATCCCGAGGGCTCGGTCATCGAGGGCAAGGTCCGCAATCTCACCGATTTCGGCGCCTTCGTCGAGATCACCGAGGGGATCGACGGCCTGATCCACGTCTCCGACATGAGCTGGACGAAGCGGGTCAAGCACCCGAGCGAGGTGCTGAAGAAGGGCGAGACCGTCCAGGCCCGGATCACCAACATCGACGCCGAGAACCAGCGGGTGTCGCTCTCGATCAAGGAGTTCATGCCCAACGAGTGGGACGACTTCGTCGGGAGCCACGCGGTCGGCGACGAGGTGGAGGGACGGGTGGTCAACGTCACCGATTTCGGCCTGTTCATCGACATCTACAACGGGCTCGAGGGTCTGGCCCACGTCAGCGAGATCGACGTGTCCGCCGGCGCCCGCCTCGAGGATCACTTCTCCTCCGGGGACTGGGTCCGGGCGCGCATCCTGCGCATCGAGGACGCGGAGAAGAAGGTCGGCCTGACCATGCGCGGCGTGGCGCAGCCGACCGCCGACGAGATCACCAAGCTGGAGACCGGTGAAGGCAAGAAGGAGCGCCCCGCGCGCCGCGCCCGCCCGGTGGCCACCTCGACCAGCGCCGCCCTGAGCGGCACGGCCATGGCCGACCAGCTCGCGAAGCTCAAGGTCTCGTCGCCGGAGGACGCCGAGGAGGCCGACGCCGGAGCGGAAGAGGCCGCCGCCGAGGAGACGGAGGCCGCCGCCGAGGCCGAGGAGACCCAGGAGGCCGCCGCGGCCGAGGAGGCCGAAGAGGCCCAGGAGGCCGCCGCGGCCGAGGAGGCCGAAGAGGCCCAGGAGGCCGAGGAGGCCCAGGAGGCCGACGCCGAGAAGGCCGAAGAGGCGGAAGAGAAGAAGGCCGAGGCCGAGGCCGAAGAGCCGGCCGACGAAGCCGAGGAGGAGGCCGAGACCGGAGCCGAGGAGAAGGCCGCCG
>JASFUJ010000074.1:0-9058 GCA_050050355.1 Acidobacteriota bacterium | reverse complement strand
CCCATTTCGAGCACGTGGAGGGACTCGCCTGGGTCAAGCCCGAGGACTGAGCCGAACGAGGCTGCAGCCGCAGTCGGTGCCAGCCGCCTCGCACAAACAGATCCTCCGCGAGTACCTGGTCGCCGCCACCCGGGATGCCGAGGTCAACGGGCTCGGTCTCGGCGTCGAAGATGCCCTCGCAAACAGCGCCGCGTTCAAGGGACGGTGCCGGTTCCTCGGCGAGGATCGGGACGTCGAGGGACGGCTGCACGGGCTCCTGGGCGAACTCGCGCGCTCGAGCAGATTCACGACGCCAACCTGGTGGCGACCTGTCTGGTCCACGGCGTCCCGGCCATCGAGACGGCGAACACGGGGGACTTCGAGCGCTTCGGGAGCCTGATCGAGGTCCGGCCGCCGGGCGGCTGAGGAGGCCCGGAGCATGTGGTACCGTCTCGGGACTCCACCGCCTCTCAGGCCGGTTGCAGGATGAACGGGGCCGCTTCGGACGCCGTCTCAGCGCCTGGAGCTCGCGCCCTGGTCCACGGCATCCCTCGGCGGGTCCCGACCGGGGCCGACTGTCCGGCGGTCCGCCCGCACGATGCCGGACCGGGGCCACGCAGAGAGGAACGGACGAGAGATGCGCTCCGGGAGCCGACCCGATGCCTTCGACCAGATCCATCTTCAAGCTGCAGCTCGATCCGGCGCAGCGCCGGATCCTCCTGGTTTGCGGCGTCGTCATCCTCGCCTGCGTCGCGATCCTGGCGGTCGACGAGCTCGTGGTCGACGACGTGGCGGACGTCCCGCGGCCGCCACGGGCCCAACGCCTCGCAGAGGTCGCCCAGGAGCTGGGGCTCGAGCTCCAGCTCGATCAGCCGGCCGGACATCCGGCCGACGAAGAGCTCATCCGCACGGTCGAGCCCTTCACCCCACTCGTCGAGCCCGCCGACGACGTCGGCGCGGTGATGAGCCGCGAGACCGCGGGGTACCGCCTGTGGGCGTACGAACACCGCTACGAGGCGCCGGTCGCGGGCTCCCGGGCGTCGCAGCACGGCACCGAGGTCGAGCTGCCCGAGGCTCCGGCGCCCGACTTCGGAGCCGTGGACACGATCGTCGAAGAGAGCGGCCTCCGGCAGGACGCCCTGGTCGAGGAGCTGGAACGCGAGCTCGAAGAGCTCGGCGCCGATCAGGACCGCACACCGGAGGAGCGGCCGTGACGGAGTCCGCACCGTGACGCCACCGCATCCGACCCCGGCGGCTCTGGACCCGGACCTGCTGCGCCGCATCCGGACCGCCGAGGCGCTGCACCCCCGTTTCGCCGGCTTCACCCCCTGGTACGCGCAGCACCTGCGGCCGGCGCTGGCCCGCCTGCAGGGCAGCTACTGGAGGAGACGGATCCTCTCGCTCTTGCTGTTCGTCGGCGGGCTGGTGGGCGCTTACGCCCTCTACACCGGCTCCGAAGGGCTCCGCGCCCGTCTGGCCGGGATCGAAGGCTGGGGCGGCTGGCTCGCCTTCATCCTCGGTGTGCTCGGGGCGGTGTTGCTGGTGGCGGCCTTCGCATTCGCTCCCATGGCCGGAGTGAAGCGGCGGCAGGCAGCGCTGGCGGCCGGCCGGATCAGCGAGTTCCTGGGGCTCGCCCACGACGCGAAGGGCCATGGCTCGCCATCCCTCCGCCCGCTGTGGGCGGCCGGGCTGCTTCCCGACAGCCACGGCCTGCGAATCGCCCACAGCGTGCGCGGCGAGCACGCCGGCGTCGCCTTCACCAGCGCCTCGGTGGCCCTGACCCGCCACCAGCAGCGTCCGCGCTCGACGACCCACAGGACGTCGATCCCCTTCGACGGGCTGGTCGTCCAGGTGGCCCTGCCGGCCGCCATGTCGGAGAGGCCGGTGCCGGAGCTGCCGGGGCTGACCGCCGTCCGCGAAGCGGGTGCCGGCGCGATCGCCGAGGAGCTGTGGTGGGGCACGACCGGCAGCGTGGAGCTGACCCGCTTCGAAACGGGGGACGTCGACTTCGACGGGCGGTTCGAGACCCGCTCCAGCGACCCCGCCGCCGGCGCCCGCGTGCTCGGAGCGGATCTCCGGCGAGCGCTCACGGCCCTCGGCGAGTGCGAGGGTCTCCAGAGTCTCCAGGTGAAGGGGCTCCGGGTGGCGCTCGTCGGCCGGTCCGCGACCCTGGCCTTCTCGACGCCGAGCCGCTACCTGGGCTCCGACGCCGAGGCGACCGTGGTGGCTTCGCCCCTGGATCCGGTCCACGTCGAGCGCATGCTCGCCCAGCTCGCCGTGGTGCTCTCGGCGGTGGAGACCCTCGCGAAGGCATGAACCTCCAGGAGCTCGGTCTCGGGTGCGGCATCGCCGTCGCCTTCGCGATCCTCCTCGTGGTGGTCGTGGCCGCGTTCGCGGGCGGGGTCTACCTGGTGGCCCGCCGCGCCACCCTCCGGCGCCGGGCCGTCTGGACCGAGACTGCGGCCGCGACCGGTCTGCGCATCGAAGACGACCCGGTCCGCCCCCGGATGGTCGGGACCGTCCATGGGGTCGAGGTCACGGTGGACATGCCGGCCCAACCTCACCTCCACGTCCGCCCCGAGCGTTTCTACCGCTCGTGGATGGCGTGGACCCGCGTGCTCGCGCCCCTCACCCGCCGAGCTCACGTCCAGGTGAGGCCCCGCGGCCGGACCTTCGGTCAGAAGCCCCTCTTCCGGGCCACGGCCTTCGAGGACGAAGAGCTCGACCGGCGCTACGAGGTCTTCGCCGACAGCCGATCGGCCCTGGACGAGGCGCTCCGGCCGGAGGTCCGAAACGCCCTCCGGAGGGCCGAGCCCGCCGTCCACCTCCATCCTGACCGGGTCGTCTGGGCCGAGCCCTGGATCGCCCGGGATGCGCATCGGCTCACCGGAGCCGTCCGCTCCTGCGCCGCGGTGGCGGCGGCCCTGGTGCGGGAGACCGTCGAACCGTAGGGGGACCTACGGCTCCGGCTCCGAGGCGCCTGGCACCCTGCCCTGGGCCGGCTCCGAGGTACCTGGCACCCAGCTCGGGCACCCAGCTCGGAGGTACCTGGCACCCAGCTCGGCTCGGCCCCCGACGTACCTGGCACCCTGGCAGCGGTATGAGTCAGCTTGCGGTATTATTTCGATACCATGCCTGCGATCCACGTTCGCGACATCCCCGACGACGTGCTCGACGCTCTCAAGCGACGCGCCGCTCGCCATGAGCGGTCGCTCCAGAGGGAGCTTCGACACCTCCTCTCCACGATCGCTCGCGAGGAACCTCCCGCCGAGCCCCTGCCTCCGCTCGAGCTGAAGCTGTCGGACGCCTCTCCGACGTCGAGCTGGCGGCGCGAGGAGATCTACGAGGACGATGGACGATAGGTCCGTCCTGCTCGACACCAACGTCCTGCTGGACGCGACCACCCCGGCGCGAGCCCTTCACGGGGCGGCTCGGCGCGTGCTCGACGAGTGGCCGAACCGTGGACTTCAGCTTTGCATCAGCGGTCAGATCCTCCGCGAGTACCTGGTCGTCGCCACCCGGGATGCCGAGGTCAACGGGCTCGGTCTCGGCGTCGAGGATGCCCTCGCAAACAGCGCCGCGTTCAAGGGGCGGTGCCGGTTCCTCTCCGAGGATCGGGACGTCGCGGAACGGCTGCACGGGCTCCTGGGCGAGCTCGCGTGTTCGGGCAAGCAGATCCACGACGCCAACCTGGTGGCGACCTGTCTGGTCCACGGCGTCCCGGCCATCGTGACGGCGAACACGGGGGACTTCGAGCGCTTCGGGAGCCTGATCGAGGTCCGGCCGCCGGGCGACTGAGGAGGCCCGGTTCCAGCCGCGAAGCACCTGGCACCTCGGCGGAGCCGGAGCCGCCTATCTGTCCGAGGTGCCGGTCGGTCCCGGTCGGTCCCAGAGGATCGTGCCAGGCGCTCCGGACGAAGGCCCAGCCGGGCACTCGGCCAGCCGAACGGGCCTCAGTCCTCGCCGATGTCTTCGTTCCACAGCTCGGGGCGGGCGGCGATGAAGCCGGCGAGCATCCGGCGGCACTCCTCGGACTCCAGGTCGATCACCTCCACGCCCCGTTCGCGGAGCCAGTCCAGCCCGCCCCGGAAGGTCCGGGATTCTCCGACCACCACGGCGCCGATCCGGAACTGGACGACCAGCCCGCTGCAGTACCAGCAGGGGGCGAGGGTCGTGACCATCACCGTGTCCCGGTAGCTCCGTTGCCGTCCGGCCTTGCGGAAGGCGTCGGTCTCCGCGTGGACGGACGGATCGTCCTCCTGGACCCGCCGGTTGTGCCCCCGGCCGAGCAGGGTGCCGTCCCGGCGAAAGAGCGCCGCGCCGATGGGGATTCCGCCCTCCTCGAGGCCCTGCCGCGCCTCGTCGATCGCGACCTGGAGCATCGCTTCGGTGTCCATGCCGTCTCTCCTCTCTCCGGATGAACTTCCCCCGGATGATACGATGATCCTCCGAGAGAAGCCGCTCATGCCCGTCCCTTCGCCCGAACGCACACTCCACGCCGAGGAGCTCCCCTACGCCACGGACGAGGAGGGGCTCTGCGAGCTCGTTCACGGCGACCTCGTCCGTGAGCCGCCTCCGGGTGAGAAGCACGGCTGGATCGCCGGCAACGTCTTCGGTCCGCTGTGGTGGTTCGTGCGCGCCCACGGGCTCGGGCGGGTCTACAGCACGGAGGCCGGCTTCGTCCTGGCTCGCGATCCGGACACGGTGCGCGCCCCGGACGTGGCCTTCGTCTCGGCCGAACGGCTCGACGCCGGGACGCGGCGCGGACCCTACTTCGAAGGCGCCCCGGACCTGGCGGTGGAGGTGCTCTCGCCCGGCAACCGGCGGGCCGCGCTGCGGGCGAAGATCCGGGACTACCTGGAGGCCGGGGCCAAGGCCGTCTGGGTGATCGATCCGGCGGCCCGGACGCTCACGATCCACCGGCCCGGGCACCTCCCGGAGATCCTCTCCAAGGCCGACACCGTCGACGGCGGCGCCGCCGTCCCAGGCTTTCGCCTGCCGGTACGCGAGATCTTCGAGCCCGAGTAGTCATCCCCCCACGACGCGCCTCCGGGTGCCCACGGTTCGTGGTGAGCGGCCCCAGGGGCACGAAAGCGGGCCTCCGAAGTACCCGGGCCTCCGAAGTACCCGGCACCCCGGCCGGCCGGCCGGCTGCCCCGGCCCCGAGGTACCTGGCACCCTGCTCCCGGCTTCGACGAGCAGAGGAGGCCGTGCGACAGGATGGAAGAGGAACAGGCCCGAGGGAAGGAGGCAAGACTCCGCGCCGCCACCCGGCAGCGCGGCGCATCCCTCGGCCGGCTGATCAGTACTCGCTGGAGCAGCGCCCGTACGTGCTGGGGAACCAGGAGGTATATCCGTAGATGACCCAGCAGGTCTCGGTCACCTCGCTCGGCTCGGTCCAGTAGTAGACGTGCAGAGTGACCTCGGCCTCGATCTCCGAAGTATCGGTGTAGGTGTGCGTGTGAACGGGGTTGCCGGTCAGACCCGTGCTGGTCCCGTCGCCCCACTCGATGTTGTACTTCCACAGATTCTGACCGGAGGAACACGAAGCGTCGATCTCCACTTCGTTGTCGTTCTGAGTCTGTTGCCAGTCGAAACAGGCAGTGTTGGCGAAGCTCGGGACGGCAGCCAGGACCGTCATCAATCCGATGCACAGCAGCGTCTTGCGTACCATCTAGACAACCTCTCTCGTTCCCTCTACATGATTCACGATTTGCATGTTCCTGGCTCAAAGAAAAACCGAACATGCGGTGCGGCGTGAAGGGTATGAGAAACGAGCATTCACAGTCAAACGTCTCTTTTTGTAGAAGCAGGTGCCACGTGCGTCGAGGAAAGGCGCCGCCATCCTGCCGCTCCCCTCCGCACCCGGGACGTGGGCTCCGACGTGGCCCGGTTCCTCGCCACCTGGGCCCGGGGCCGCGACCTGACGGAAGAGCCCTGAGACGCGAGGGCGGCGGCGCGTAAGATCAGGGTCTACAACAGCACGTACACCGAATCCAGCCGCGCCGGATCAGGGCCAGTCGGTGAGGATCGCCCCGAGCAGCTCCCCGAGCAGGTCGAGCGCCAGCCAGCCACCCCAGGAGCTCACCGTGCCCCCGCTCGGCTTCAGCAGGAGACCGGGAGGAGCGGAACCGTCCGACTCGGCCGACTGACGCCGCGCCCTGGCCACCATCCGTTGCAGCTCGCCGGCATCGAACCAGACCGCCTTGCAGCGGGGACAGACGTCCACCGCCACGCCCTGCCGGTTGACGGTGACCATGGTGGCGTCGGAGCAACTGCACGGGGCGCTGCCGTCCTCGAACGTGGCCTCTCCGATGGAAGCCCCGGTGGGGGGATGCGCCGCCCCGGAGTGGACGATCCTCTCCACCTCCGAGCGCTCGAGCAGCACGCCGTGGCACGTGTCGCAGTGGAGGTAGCTCGTTCCCTGCCACTCGCGGGCGGAGAGCAACGTGAAGTCCCTGGGGCAGACGCGATCCATTCGCGATCGAGCGTACACCGGGACCGCCTCCGGCTACTGCCCCGGGCTCGTCTCCTCCTCCACCGGATGCACGCAGCCGGTCTCGGTGGCGCACTCGTCCATGAGCCGCTCCAGGGACGGCCTGAGCCATCCGGGGATGAACTGGTACCTGCCGTCGGAGTCCGGGGCGCCGCTGCCGTCCGGCAGGATGCTCCGCCGGGGGCCGGAGAGGGCCTGCTCCAGGCGTTCGGTCAGTTGCTGGCACGCGCCGGCGCATTCCGGGAGCTCGGGCGGATCCGGCTCGGCCGGCGGGTCCGGTTCGGACGGCGGATCGGGCTCGGCCGGAGGGTCGGGCTCTTCCGTCTGGCTCTCGCACCAGGCGGCGTCGGGCGGCGGGTCGACCTGGTACCAGATCGGCCACTGGCAGACGGAGGAGGCGCGGCGGATCATCCCGCTCTCGCAGATCTCCCAGGTGCGCATCTGGTGCTCGGTCGCCTCGATCGCCGTCTCGCGCGAGCCGCCGGCCTTGGTCGCCCACCAGCACTCGTAGTACACGGGGGAGCAACGGTCGGTGGTGGTGGCCAGGTCGTAGACCTCCTGCCAGGTCGGGTCCCCGTCGCGCCCCTCGGCCTGGACGCTGATCTGGGTGCAGGAGCCCTCGTACGCGGCGATGAGGACGGTCTGGTTGGCCGGCCACAGCAGCTCGGCGGCCATCCCCTGGGGCCAGCTCCCGCCCTCGTGCTCGTTGCCCCCGAAGTAGCGGGCCTCGAAGGCTTCGGTGTCGAGCGGCCCGTTGCCCGTGGGGCCCCACGGCAGGGCGGAGAGGTCCATCTGGTAGCAGCCGGCGTCCTGGCCGCCCTCCCAGCAGGCGATGGAGCCCTCGGGCGCCGCGAAGCCCACGCCCGGGGTGCCTCCGACCCGGTGCAGCAGAACCCCGGAGGGGAGCGCGAGCTCGTCGCGGGCGTCGGGGGCCTGCCCGATCTCCGTGGCGCCGAGGGCGTCGAGCTCACCGTTGAGCCGCGCCGAGTCGAGCTGCCCCAGGTTCATCTCGAAGATCTCCGCCTCGAGCTCGGGCTCCCGGGCGTGGCCGGTGGAGGTCGCCGGGACCGCCGCCAGGGCGACGGCGAGCAGAAGGACCGGCACCCGGCGATGCCGGGCGATCGGGCTGTGGGCGAGGTGGTGGAATCGCTGCGTGATGGCTCTCATCATGTCCCCTTGGGTGCCCGGAGTCTTCGTCGGATTCTCCGGAATGCCGAGCATCATATCGCAACGCGGCTATCTTTTCCGATCCTCGCGGAAGATCGTGCGCAGGCCGAGCCGGTCCTCGGGCTGCCGGGCGGATCGAGGTCGTGGTAGCGTTCGCGCTGAACTACCGAAGCTGCCATCACGAAATTCCCAGTGCACGCTTCCGTCAGGAGATCGTCCGGCCCATGATGCTCCGTCTCGGCGTGACCGTCGTCTGCCTGGCCCTCTACATTGCGGGGCTATGGCTCCCGCTGCCGCTGGTGGACACCTCGATCTTCCCCGACTGGTCGTCGACCAGTTGGTCCCCCCGGCTGGCGATCGGCGCCCTCGGCTTCGCCCCGTTCATCACCGGGTTCCTGATCGTGGAGATCTTCTCCCTGCTCACGCCCCAGGGCCGTCGTCTGCGCCGCGACGGAATCCGGGGGCGCAGGCGTCTCAACCTGGGCGCCCTCGCGGTCAGCAGCCTCGTGGCCGTGACCCAGGCCGTCGGGATCGCCCTCTGGCTGGACGCCCTCTCCGTTCCCGGCGGGGGAAAGCTGACCTCCGGTCCCACCTGGATCCTCGCCCTCACCATCGCCACGGCCGCCTTCGCGGTGGCCGGCCTGGCGGGCCTGATCTCCCGCTACGGGCTGGGTAACGGCTTCGCGGTCCTGTTCGGAGGGTCCGTGCTGCTGGAGGCGGTCCGGGCGATCGCCGCCCTCGTCTCCGACGATCTCGTCCGGGAACCGGAGACCCGGCTCATGAGCCTGATCTGGATCGCCCTGCTGGCCGCCCTGGTCGTGGCGTTCATGCGCCGCCGCCCGACGGTCCCGCTGGCCACGCCCGACGGGGGCTCCCTCCCATACCGTCTCCCGCCTCTCCCCCAGGGCCTCGCACCGGTCTCGTGGGCCTACGCCGTCCTGGAGCTGCCGACCCTGCCGCTGCCGATGGGCCGGGAACCGCTCGTCGAGCTCTCCTACACCGCGTACCACGCGGTCCTGGCGGTGCTGATCCTGGTGCTGAGCGCGCTGGGCGGCTGGATGTTCACCGCCCGCCGCCGGGTCGAGGCGAACCTGGAAGGAGTGGCGAGCGTGCCCGCCGCATCCTTCGACCGCGCCTGGCGGCACCAGCTCGTGGTGAGCACCCTCCTGCTGGTCGCCGGCGAGGCCGGCCTGGCCCTGGCCGCCGGAGTGGTCCCGGACGTGGACGTGGCGCTGATCACCGTCGCCACGCTGATTCCCCTGGTCGCCGTGACCCTGGACCTGGTGGAGACGGCCCGGCTGGCGCGGAAGACACCCCTGGAGCGGGTGATCACCCTCGACAACGTGCACCTGGCGGAGGTCCTCCGGGCGCGGCTCCGTCAGGAGGAGATCGACTGCGTCGTGAGCTCGCTCCGTT
>JASFUJ010000073.1:0-9127 GCA_050050355.1 Acidobacteriota bacterium | reverse complement strand
GCGACCCCGGCCGGTCCGGGGCCGGGATCACCATCACGCGCCGGCGCGGTCTGACGGTGGGCATGGATCCCCGGGAGCACGCGCTCCGGGTGATCGAGCGGCTCGTGGCCGGCAGAGAGGTCCTCGACCGCTCGTCGCAGGTCCGGGACACCCTGTTCGTGGAGCGCGTCGAGGTGGTCGACCGGTCCTCCGAGGCGCCTCGTCAGACCTGGGTCCTCTTCGTGGCCGACGTCCGGGCGGGTGTCCTGAGCACCGTGGTGCTCGAAGCGCCGGAGAGCGCATGGGAGGCGACCCGGACGCTCCTGGACCCGGTGCTCCGCAGCATCCGCTTCACGGCCGGGCGCTGAGCGAGCTAGACATCTACAAAGGCCGAGCTCGTGACGACTGTGTCAAGTTTCCCCGATCCGTCGGGACCGCCGCTCCGATCCACCTTGACGATCCTCTGGATCTCCCCTCCAAACCCCCCGTCCCCACCCGGAGCTCTCGTCTGTTCGAGGCGAAGCTTCACTGGGAGTCTTCGCGGTCGGTGCAGTACCATGGAACCGATGACCGATCGGCAGCGCCGCTTCGACCGCATTCCCATCGAGAGCCTGAGGGGCAAGCTGCACACGCCGCGCGATCTCAAGGTGCGGGACCTGAGCCGCACCGGCATGGCCTTCGACACGGACGAGCCCCTCGAAGAGGGGAAGGACTACTTCGTCGAGCTCACCCACCGGGGGCAGGTGGTCAAGCTGGCGGTCAACGTGCGGTGGGTGCGCCGGGAGGAGTCCGGGGGCGGGGAGCCCCCGCGCTATCACGTGGGCGTCGAGTTCGTGGACGTCATCGAGCGTCCCCCGACCGGCATCTGGGACTGGGTCCGCGTGGTGGGGGAAGAGGCCGGGCCGAGCGAGGACGAGCAGGGCTGGCCGCCCTGAGGGATCACCCCGATCACCCGTCCTCGCCCCCGGTCACCCCGACCTTCTTGGCGTAGTACCGGAAGCTGCGGAAGCTCATGCCGAGGAGCTCGGCGGCCTTGGTCTGGACGCCGCCCGTCCGGTCGAGGGCCTGCGCCATGAGGTCGGCGCGGACCGTCTCGAGATACGCCTCCAGGTCCAGGCCCTCGTCGGGTAGGGTGATCGATTCGCGGCGGGGCAGGCGCCCTTCGACGAGCTGGCGGGGCAGATCCCGGCTGGTGATCGTGTCTCCGGTCGAGAGGGCGACGGCGCGCTCGATGATGTTCTCCAGCTCGCGGACGTTGCCCGGCCAGGGGTAGCTCTCCAGCAGGCTCATGGCGTCGACCGAGATCTGCTTGTGCTCGACGCCGAGCTCGGCGCAGAACTTCTCGAGGAAGTGCTCGGCCAGGAGCGGGATGTCCTCCCGCCGGCGGCGCAGCGGCGGCAGGTGGATCGGGATCACGTTGATCCGGTAGTAGAGATCCTCCCGGAACTCGGCCGCGGCGATCCGCTCCTCCAGATCCTGGTTCGAGGCGGCGATGATCCGCACGTCGACGGGCTCCTCCACGTTGCCGCCCACCCGGCGGACGGTCTTCTCCTGGAGGGCCCGCAGGAGCTTCACCTGCATCGCCGGGGTCATCTCCCCGATCTCGTCGAGGAAGAGGGTGCCCCGGTCCGACTCCTGGAAGAGGCCCTTCTTCTCCCGCACGGCGCCGGTGAAGGCGCCCCGGACGTGGCCGAAGAGCTCGCTCTCCAGGAGGTTCTCCGGCAGGGCGCCGCAGTTGATCGAGAGGAACTTGGCGTCCGCCCGGGCGCTGGCGAAGTGGACGGCCCGGGCGATCAGCTCCTTGCCGGTGCCGCTCTCGCCGTGGATCAGCACGGTCGAGGAGGTGCGGGCGACCCGTTCGATCAGCCGGAAGATCTCCTGCATCCGGCGCGAGGAGCCGATGATGTTGGTGAAGGTGTACCGGTCCTCCAGCTCCCGCCGCAGGTAGACGTTCTGCTCTTCCAGGTCGGTCTTTTCGAGGGCCTTCTCCGCCAGGACCTTGAGCTCCTCGACGTCGAACGGCTTCGAGATGTAGTCGTAGGCCCCCAGCCGCATGGCCTCGATCGCCGACTTGGTGGAGCTGTAGGCGGTCATCATGATCACCGCCGCGTGCGAGTCCTCGGCCTTGATCTCCCGGAGCAGGTCCAGGCCGTTGCCGTCGGGCATGAGGATGTCGCACAGGATCAGATGGTGCCGGCCTTCGGCGAGGCGCTCGCGCGCCTGCTCCATCGAGACCGCCGTCCGGACCTCGTACCCCTCCTCCTCGAATAGCAGCGAGAGGAACTCGAGCAGGCTGGCTTCGTCGTCGACGATCAGGACGCTTCGAGTCATCTCATGCCTCCAGTGCCCGATCACCGGCTGCCCGCCCCGGCTCGGTCCCCGGAGCGTCACGGTCCGACGGCTCCTCGGCGCGCTCCGCCTCGAGGGGCAGGCGGACCGTGATCCGCGTCCGGGCTCCCGGTCGGCTGTCGACCAGCAGCTCGCCCCCGTGATCCTGGACGATCCGGTAGACGATCGCCATGCCCAGGCCGGTTCCCTGGTCGAAGAACGACTTGAACGGGTGGAAGAGGTTGGCCCGCTCTTCTTCGGTCATGCCCTTGCCCGTGTCCTGGATCTCGATCTCGTAGACGCCGTCCAGGAGCTGGCCGACGACGATGAGGTCCCCGCCTTCGGGCATCGCCTTCAAGGAGTTCTTGGCCAGGTTCCAGAAGATCTGGCTCACCCCGTCCGGATCGGCCTGAATGTGCACCGACGGTGGATCGATGCGCAGGTGGAGGCGGTGGCCGGCACCGACCTCCGAGCTGTTCTCGAGCAGCTCGAAGTTCTCGGAGAGCAGGTGGGCCACGTCGAACTCCACGGGCGTGCGGCGCCCGGGCCGCGCGTACTCCAGGAAGTTCTTGATCGTGCGGTCCAGGCGCTGGCTCTCCTTGAGCAGGATCCCCACCAGGCGGTGCTCCGGGGAGTGGTCGTCGATGGTGCGCGAGAGCATCTGGACCGAGCCGGAGATGGACGCCAGGGGGTTGCCGATCTCGTGCGCCAGCCCGGCGGCGAGAGTGCCGACGGCGGCCATGCGGTCCTTCCTGCGCACCTGCTCCTCGAGCTTGCGCCAGGGGGTCAGGTCCTGGAAGATGACGATGCTCCCGGTACGGTGTCCGTCGGCGTCCTCGAGCTCGGCCAGGGAGAAGCCGACGTAGATCGGATCCTTCTCCCGCTCGACCCGGATCTCGCTCTCCAGCCGCCCGGCTCCGCCGCTGGTGCGGGCGAACCGCTGCCACTGGTCGCGGGCGATGATCCCGGTCTCGCACACGTGCCGCCCGAGGAGCTCGCTCTCGCTCTGGCGCAGGATCTGACGGCCCGCCCGGTTGAGGCTGGTCACGCGGCCGATGCGGTCGGTGGTGATCAGGCCGCTGGTGATCGACTGCACCACGTCCCGGTACCTCATCTCCAGGTCGGCCATCGCCTCGGTCTTGGCCACCAGCTCCCGCTCGGCGCGGGCCACGTTCGACACCAGGAACCAGGTCAACAGGGTCACGGCGTAGAACGCGAACAGGTGGACGGCCAGGTTGTAGACCAGGCGCCGGACGGTGCCGAAGTCCTGGAGGATCACCGTGCCGTCGGGCATGATCAGCCAGCCCTCGTAGAGCGCCACCTGGAGCGTCGCGTAGAGCACGAAGGCGACGGTGGCGACGCCGGTCGAGCGCTGCCGGAGCGTCGAGGTGGCGACCGCGATCACCAGCAGGTAGAGGATCGAGAAGGGGCTCTCGATGCCGCCGAAGAAGTAGACCAGCAGGGTGACCAGGAACAGGTCGCCGGAGAACTGGATGTACGCCTGGGTCCGGTACCGCCCGGAGAGCAGCCGGAGCAGGACGATGTAGACCAGGCTCGCCAGGTAGGTCAGCCCGGCGATGAGATAGAGCAGCCGGGTGTCGACCCGGGGCTCGGTCTCCACCCGCAGCCGGACCGGTCCCTGCTCGGACGGGCCGGAGGGGAGCGCCTCCTCGAGCGCCGGCTGCTCGGACGGGGCGAGCTGGAGCAGGAAGTACGGCAGCACCACGCTGGTCACCATGACCAGGCGGATGGCGATGAGCCAGTGGAGCTGGCGGGCGAGGTGACGGTCGGTGTTCACGGGTGACATTCTACGGCACTCCTCACCCTCTCCCCGCGCGGGGAGAGGGCCGGGGTGAGGGGGTACCTTCGCCGGAGCGTTCGTCGGGAGCGGTCCGGGGGCTCGCGGCCTCCGGCACGGCTCCGCCCGGCAGGACTTCGGCCGGGTGGCTCCACGAGGGACCGTTCGCAGTCGCGAGAGGGCCGGGGAGAGGGCGTCTCTCCGGGATGTCTCGCCCTACCCGATCTGGGTGATCACGCTGTAGAGCGGCAGGTACATGGCGGTCACGATGACGCCGATGATCACGCCGAGGATGGCGATCATGATCGGCTCGATCAGCTTCACCATGCCTTCGACCGCCGCGTCGACCTCGTCCTCGTAGAAGTCGGCGATCTTCGAGAGCATCTGATCCAGCGCGCCGGTCTGCTCACCGACGTTGATCATCTGCACCACCATCGGCGGGAAGACCTTGGTCTCGGCCAGCGGCTCGGAGACGGTCTTGCCCTCCTCGACGCTCTTGCGCACGGCCATGACCGCGTCCTCGATGATGGCGTTGCCCGCGGTCTTGGCGGTGATCTCCAGGCCGTCGAGGATCGGCACGCCGGACGTGGTCAGGGTCGAAAGCGTCCGGCAGAACCGGGCCACGGCGATCTTGCGCAGCAGCATGCCGATGATCGGGATGCGCAGCAGGAAGCCGTCGATCGCCCGGCGGCCCTGCTCGGTCTTGTGCCACCGGTTGAGGAACACCACCCCCGCGGCGAGCAGCAGGAGGATCCAGAAGAAGTAACGGCCGACGAAGCGGCTCGATCCCACGACCACCTGGGTGATCCAGGGCATCTCGGACCCCAGGCCGGCGAAGAGCTGGGCGAACGTGGGGATGACGAACTTGAGGATCAGGAAGACCACGGCGGCGGCGATGGTGATGACCGACGCCGGGTAGATCAGGGCCGACTTCACCTGGCTCTTGAGCTTGACGATCTTCTCGATGTAGGCCGACAGGCGCTGGAGGATGATGTCCAGGATACCGCCGGCCTCGCCGGCGGCCACCATGTGCACGAACAGATCGTCGAACGCCTTGGGGTGGCGCGCCATGGCGTCGGCCAGCGACGAGCCCTGTTCCACGTCCTGCCGGGTCTGCTGGATCATCGTCCGGAAGGCCTTGTTCTCCTCCTGCTCGCCGAGGATCTCCAGGCACTGGACCAGGGGCAGGCCGGCGTCGAGCATCACCGAGAACTGCCGGGTGAAGATCGCCAGCCGCTTGTCGCTGACCCGCTGCGGCAGGCGCGGCACCAGGCGAATCTCCCGCTTCTCGCGCAGGTTCTGGACCTGGATCTGGTCGCGCCGGAGCATCGCCTCGGCCGCGGTGCGGTTGTCGGCGACCAGCACCCCCTGGCGCACCTGCCCGGTGCGCGAACGTCCTTTCCATTCGAAGCTGGGCATCTGTTACCTCCTCCTCGCCGATCGGCCCGACGCCACGGCGCTCGAAGCCCCTCCCAGCGACGGGTTCAGTGCCTCCGGTCCGCGGGAGATGATCTCCTGGAGCTCGTCCGGGTACGACGAGCGGGAGAGCGCGGTCTGGAGCGTGATCTGTCGCTTGAAGTAGAGCGACGCCAGGGACTGGTTGAACGTCTGCATGCCGTGCTTCGTCTGCCCGGCCTGCATCATGCCGTAGATCTGGTGGATCTTGTCTTCCCGGATCAGGTTGCGGATCGCGGAGCTGGGGACCAGGATCTCCATGGCCAGCACCCGGCCCGTGCCGCCGGCCTTGGGCAGCAGCGACTGACAGAGGATCCCCTCCAGCACGAAGGAGAGCTGCACCCGGACCTGGGACTGCTGGTGGGAGGGGAAGATGTCGATGATCCGGTTGATGGTCTGCGCCGCCGAGTTGGTGTGGAGCGTGGCGAAGGTGAGGTGGCCGGTCTCGGCGATCCGCAGGGCCGACTCCACCGTCTCGTGGTCCCGGAGCTCACCCACCAGGACCACGTCCGGATCCTGGCGCAGCACCGAGCGCAGGGCGTTGTGGAAGTTGTGGGTGTCGGCCTTGAGCTCCCGCTGGTTGACGAGGCACTTCTTGTGCATGTGGAGGTACTCGACCGGGTCTTCGATGGTGACGATGTGCTCGCTACGTTCCCGGTTGACCTTGTCGACCATCGCCGCGAGCGAGGTCGACTTGCCGGAGCCGGTGGGGCCGGTCACGAGGACCAGGCCGCGCGGCTTCTCGCACAGGCCCTCGACGACGTGGGGCAGGCCGAGCTCCCGGAACCCCTTGATCTCGTACGGGATCCGCCGGAAGGCGGCGGCGATGGCGCCGCGCTGGTGGAACACGTTGGCCCGGAACCGTGCGAGGCCCTTGATGCCGAACGAGAAGTCGATCTCCAGGTCCTCCTCCAGCCGGTGCTTCTGGTTGTCGGTGAGGATGGAGTAGGCGAGCTGCTTGGTCTCCGACGGCGACAGGGGAGGTGAGTTGAGCTGCTTGAGCTTCCCGTCGATCCGGATCTGCGGGGGAGCCTGGGTGGTGATGTGGAGGTCGGTCCCCCCCTGGTCGACCATGGCTTTCAGGAGCTGGTTCAGTGTGACGGCCATCGGATGTTCCTCGTCCGGAGCGGCTTGAGCGCCCGTGAATATTGAAGACGGTCGATGAGTTTACCGCATGTTCGCCGGCTGGCAAACCGAGCGAGCTTCCAGCAGAGAGTACCAGTCGGGCACGGCCGCGCTCCGCCCATCACCTCCGGGCCCTCTTCAGCCCGGGCGGTGGCGCCCCCTTCTCCCCTCCGAGGGCGAGAAGGGGGACGGGGGGTTGTAGGGGTGATCCAGAGGACCGCGCCCCCTTCTCCCCTCCGAGGGCGAGAAGGGGGACGGGGGGTTGTAGGGGTGATCCAGAGGACCGCGCCCCCTTCTCCCCTCCGAGGGCGAGAAGGGGGACGGGGGGTTGTAGGGGTGATCCAGAGGATCATCTCAGTCGATCGGAGCGGGCTCACCGGTGGTGTCGGCGCCATCCGACGCATTCGTCACGAGGCGGGTCCAGGATCGGTCTTTCCGATATCGTACCGTTCAATGGACGGAGCCGCCGCCTTCCACGAAGAAGAGAGCCTCGGCAAGACCTACGACGCGCACCTGATGCGCCGTCTGCTCGCCTACGTCAAGCCCTACAAGGGGTCGGCGGCGGCGGCCGTGGGGCTGATCGTGCTCTCCTCCCTGCTGCAGCTCGTCGGGCCCCTGGCGATCGCCGTGGCCCTGGACCTCTACATGCGTCCGCCCGCGGAGACCTCCGCGGCGGCCGGCCCGGTGGACGACGCCTCGATCTCCGCGGCGGCCCTCTGGTTCCGGGGCTTCCTCGAAGAGCGGGGGGTCACGCCGAGCGCCGAGGAGGGGTTGGCCGTGGTGGCCGGGATCTACCTGGCGGCCCTGTTGCTCACCTTCGTCGTCCTCTACGTCCAGGCCTACGTGATGCAGATGATGGGGCAGCGCATCATGTACGACCTGCGCCGCCAGGTCTTCGCCCGGTTCCAGCGCCTGCCGGTCTCCTACTTCGACAAGAACCCGATCGGCCGGCTGGTGACCCGTGTGACCACCGACGTGGACGCCCTGAACGAGCTCTTCACCGCCGGCCTGGTGGCGATCTTCGGCGACGTGATGCTGCTCGTCGGCATCGTCTGGGTGCTCTTCTGGCTCAACTGGAAGCTGGCGGTCGTGACCTTCGCCATCATCCCGCTCCTGCTGGCCCTGACCCTCTGGTTCAAGGTGCGGGCGCGCGAGAGCTACCGCGAGGTCCGGGTCAAGATCGCCCGGATCAACGCCTTCCTGCAGGAGCACATCACCGGCATGCAGGTGCTGCAGCTCTTCAACCGGGAGGAGCGGGCCTTCGGCGAGTTCTCGGAGATCAACCGGGAGCACCGGGACGCCAACGTCCGGGCGATCTTCTACTACGCGGTCTACTACCCGGCGGTGGAGCTGATCACCGCCCTGGGGATCGGTCTCATCGTCTGGTACGGCGGGTTGCGGGTGATGGAGGGCGCCCTGTCGCTCGGCGCCCTGATCGCGTTCCTGCAGTACGCCCAGCGCTTCTATCAGCCCCTGTCCGACCTCTCGGACAAGTACAACATCCTGCAGGCGGCGATGGCGGCCTCCGAGCGCACCTTCCGGGTGATCGACAGCCCGGCGGGGATCGAGTCCCCTCCCCGGGCCTACCGGCCTCCGGTGGGCGAGGACGGCAGGCCGCGGGTGGCGGGCGCGCTCGCCTTCGAGGACGTGCGCTTCTCCTACAAACAGGGCGAGCCGGTGCTCGAGGACGTCTCGTTCCGGGTCGATCCCGGGGAGACCCTGGCGATCGTCGGCCACACCGGCGCCGGCAAGAGCACGCTGGCCAACCTCCTGCTCCGGTTCTACGACGTGACGTCTGGACGCGTGACGCTGGACGGGGTCGACGTCCGGGAGTGGGAGCTGGGCGCCCTGCGCCGGTCGATCGGCCTGGTGCTCCAGGACGTGTTCCTGTTCTCGGGGACGGTGGCGCGCAACATCCGCCTGGACGAACGGGAGATCGACGAGGAGCGGCTCCGCTGGGCGGCCCGGGAAGCCCAGGCCCTCGAGCTCATCGAGCGGCTCCCGGGCGGCTTCGAGGCGGCGGTGCGGGAGCGCGGCGCCGGCCTCTCGGTGGGGCAGAAGCAGCTCATCGCCTTCGCCCGCGCCCTCGCCTTCGATCCGAAGATCCTGATCCTCGACGAGGCCACCTCGTCGATCGACACCGAGACCGAGCAGCTCATCCAGCAGGCGCTGGAGCGGCTGCTCGAGGGGCGGACCAACCTGGTCATCGCCCACCGGCTGTCGACGATCCAGAAGGCGGACCGGATCCTGGTGCTCCACAAGGGCCGCGTGCGCGAGATCGGCAGCCACCAGGAGCTGCTGGCCCAGCGGGGGATCTACTACCGGCTGTACCAGCTCCAGTTCAAGGACCAGGAGGTAGAGGTAATTAGGGATTAGGAATTAGGAATTGAGCCCGGGCAACGAACCTTCCGCTCGGGAGTCATCCCGGGTAGGTCGTGCACG
>JASFUJ010000072.1:0-9131 GCA_050050355.1 Acidobacteriota bacterium | reverse complement strand
GATCTCGGGCGTTTCGCCGTGCAGGTAGACGCCCACCGCGGGCTGCCCGGCCGCGGCCACCGCGTCGGCGAAGCTCCGGCCGTCCCCCACCTCCACGGGCTCGCGGGACGCGGCGAGATCGCCGGCGTTCCGGAAGCCGGGATCCTCCGCCAGGGCCCGGTGGATCGGCTGGATGTCGAGCGCCGGGGAGTGGAGGCTGGTGATCACCGCCAGCTTGGCGGCGGCCGCGGGGGGCGGACCGTCCGCGGGCGTTTCCGGAGCGGGCATCAACCCCTGCTCGCGGGCGTACTCGAGGGCCACCTTGAAGCGGTGGTGGCCGTCGGCGATCGCCGCGGGGGCCGGGCCGAGGCAGGCCCGGTAGCGCTCGACCCGGTCCGCTCCATCCACCCGGTGGAGGAGGTGCCGGTTGCCGGCGTCGTCCTCGTGGCGCACCAGCGGCTCGGCGCCCTCCAGGTCCGCGGTGAGCAGGCGATCCAGCTCCCCGTCGTCCTCGGAGAGCAGGAGCACCGGCTCTGCGTCCACCTCCATGGCGCGGAGCAGGGCGAGCCGGTCGGCGAACGGCTTGGCGAGGGTCTCCTCGTGGGGCCGGATCACCCCGGAGCCCGGTTCCTCCAGCCCCACCAGGGCGGTCAGCCCGAGCCGGCGGCCCGAGCCCCCCGCCGAGCCGCCCAGCTCGATCGAGTACGGATAGAGTGACGGCGCCGCGGCGCGCCGGATCGTGCCCTCGTCCAGCCAGCGGCGGTGGAGGCGGCTCGCCTCCCGGTACCGGTCCCCGGAGTCGCCCTCGACCGGCCTGGTGAGCCAGGTGAAGTGGTGCGGGTCCAGGCCGTGCATCTCCTCGGCCCGGCGATCGTCGATCTGATCGTAGGGTGGGGCCGCGAGCCGCCCCCGCTCCGCCGCGCCACCGGTGGCGTACGTGATCCCTTCGAACGCGTAGATCCGCATCGTGCAGTCTCTCCCGTGGTTCGTGCCTTGATGGTCCTCGGGCCCCGGGGTCGTCGATCCTCCCGAGGGGTGGGCATTGTACCGCCCCGGACCCCTGTCGCGGGCACCCCCGGCCGGTATACTCTCCGTCCGCCATGACGTCGCCGATCCAGACCGCCGGCTCGAAGCGCACGGTGTCCCGCCCCTCCCGCGACCCGACCCTCAGCCGCTTCATCCTCGATCAGCTCGCCGAAGCGGGGGTGGGCCGGATCTTCGGCATTCCGGGGGACTTCATCCTCCGGCTGTGCCAGGTGATCGACGAGTACGAGGGCATCGACCTGCTGACCATGTGCCACGAGCCCGGCGTCGGCTTCGCGGCCAGCGGCGCGGCTCGGGGGCGGGAGGGGCTCGCGGTGGCCTGCGTCACCTACGGCGCCGGCGCCCTCAACATGGTCAACCCGATCGCCGCCGCCTACGCCGAGAAGACCCCGGTGCTGGTGCTCACCGGAGGGCCGAGCGAGATGGAGCGCGAAGGGGGCATCCTGGTGCACCACCAGGTGAAGAGCTTCGAGTCCCAGCTCAAGGTGTTCCGGGAGGTCACCCACTACCAGGCGGTCCTCGACGACCCCGAGACCGCGGCGGACCGGGTGCGCTACGCCATCGATCTGTGCCGTGCGTACTCCCTGCCGGTCTACCTGGAGGTGCCGCGGGACATGGTGGACACCCGGATCCGGTTGAGCGAGGCGCGGACCCTGTCCGTGCCGACCGAGGCCGGGGCGGTGGAGGAGGCCGCCGAGGAGGTCCTGCGCAAGCTGCGCTCGGCCCGCCGGCCGGTCCTGGTGGTGGGGGTGGAGGTCCACCGCTTCCGGCTGGCCCCGGCGGTGGTGGAGCTCGCCGAGCGGCTGGGACTGACCGTCGTCTCCACCTTCATGGGGCGCGGCACGTTCCCGGACGACCACCCCCAGTGGGCCGGCACCTACCTGGGTCCGGCCTCTCCGCCGGGGGTGCGCGAGCTGGTGGAGGAGTCGGACTGTCTGCTGATGCTGGGGGCGCTCCTGGCGGACACCAACATGGGCGTGCGCATCCGGGCGCTCGATCCGCGGCACGTGATCCTCGCCGTCTCCCGCCGGGTGCGGACCGGCTTCCACCGCTACGAGAACGTGCCCCTCGGGGACCTGGTGGCCGCGGTGTCGGACCGGGCCGGGGACCTGCACCGGGACGACGTCCGCAGCTTCCGCGGCAAGGACGGGCGCCCGCCGTTCATGCGCGCGGACGACGAGCCCTCGGAGGGTCCGATCCGGGTGGCGTCGATGATCGCGGAGATCAACCGGTTCTTCTCCGAGACCGGGGCCGAGACCGCCGACATGCCGCTGGTGACCGACACGGGCGACTGCCTGTTCTGCAGTCACGAGATCGACACCCAGGCGGTCGTGGCGTCCGCCTATTACGCCACCATGGGGTTCGGGGTGCCGGCCGCCATGGGGTTCGAGGCGGCGACCGGGAGGCGTCCGCTGGTGCTGGTGGGGGACGGCGGGTTCCAGATGACCGGCGGGGAGCTGGTGCACGCGCGGCGCTGGGGGGTGGCGCCGATCGTCGTGGTGATGAACAACGAGTCCTGGGAGATGCTGCGGGCGTTCCTGCCGGCGGACTACGACGATCTGCCGGACGGGCGGTACGCGGAGGTGGGAGCCCTGTGGGGGGCGGAGAGCGTGCGCGCGGGCACGGCCGCGCAGCTCCGGGCCGCCCTGCACCGGGCGCTGGCCTCCAGCGGGCCGTTCCTGATCGAGGTCCCCCTGGCCCGGGGGGACATCTCCGAGACCCTGGCCACCTTCACCCGCAGCGTCGGCACCACCCCGCCCCCGGAGTAGCGGCCCCCGAAGACCGTACGAGATGGTCAGGGGCGGGTCGGGGGCTCCCGGCCGGAGGTGTCAGCGACCGCGGACCTGGCAGGCCCGTTCGCAGTGCAGGCCCGCTCCGTCCGCGACGGCGCTGCCAGGCGGAGCCACCCGGCCGAAGCTCCTCGAGGCGGAGCCGTGCCGGAGGCCGGGAGCCCCCGGCCCGCCCCGCGTGCGCCGCCCTACCACTCCACCCCCAGGTTCACCAGGTACCGCCAGTCCTCCTTGTCCCGCCCCGGCGCCGGATCCCCGTCGTAGTCGAAGCTCACCTGGGTCGTGGCGATGAAGCCGTCCAGCAGGTTGAACCGGGCGCCGGTCCGGGAGCGGATCAGCGGGTCCCCGCCCTCCTCGAGGTCGAGGAACCCCTCCTGAAAGTGGAACAGCTCCACCCGGTACCCGGCCAGGCGATGGCGCAGATCGAGGGACCAGCGGCCGGCGGGGTAGGAGTCGTCGGGAGCCTCGATGAAGCGCTCGTCCACGTAGGTCGCCCCCAGCTCGACCGCGAGGCCGGTGCGCGGGGTCTCCAGGAACTGGTACCCGGCGGAGAGCGACAGCGAGCTCCGCAACCGCAGGTCCTGGAACTCGTCCCGGGTGAACAGGGCGCTCGAGCTCAGGTACCAGCGCTCCCCGACGAAGTGGTCGGCCTCGATCCAGCCCCGGGAGCTGTCGGCGGTGGTCTCGTCGCCGTCCTCGGCACGGGTGGCCTGAAGGCCCAGCGTGTAGCGGTTCTCCTCGGTGCGCACCACGGCCTCGCCCTCGGCGTACAGGGAGCGGTTCTCCGTGTTGCCTCGGTTGACGACCAGACCGACGGAGGCGTTGCCCGTCACCCGGACGGCGCGCTCGGGCGGGTTGATGGCCACGATCCGGGCGAGCTCGACCACCACCGGCGCGGTGGTGTCGGCCGGGCGGACGGTGAGCCGCTTGCCCGGTCCGTTCGAAGCGGACGCCGCCTCCTCCGGCCCGACCCGGCCGACCGGTCCGCGCAGGCGGGAGCCGTCGTCGAGCACCAGGGTCAAGGGGGTGTCGCTCTCCAGGCCGGCGACGACGCTCCAGTCGATCTCGACCGGGCCGCCCCCGGCCGACCAGGAGGGTTTCACGGTCAGCCGGCCCTCGCGCAGGTCGACCACCTCGCCGCTCAGGCGGTCGCCGCCGTCCAGGTGGACGACGGCGTGGTCGGCGGCCCGGGCCGCCGGAGCGGCGGGGACGCCCGCCGCGAGGAAGATCGCCGCGACGACGAGGGCGGGGCTTCGAGGGATGGACACGCTGGATGGGAGTGGCTTCATGGTCCGGGGTGCATGCAAAAGGAAAGCCGCCGCTCCCACCCGAGGAGGGATGAGACGCGGCGGCTTCGATCGGACGAGGTCGTGACGTCGGGGGCTAGTAGCTGCCGCCCTCTTCGTCTCCCTCCATGCCCTCGTCCATCATCTCTTCGCCCTCGTCCATGCCTTCGTCCATCATCTCCTCGCCCTCGTCCATCATCTCCTCGCCCTCTTCCATGCCCTCGTCCATCATCTCTTCGCCTTCTTCCATGGCCTCGCCCATCTCCTCGGCGCCCTCTTCCATGGCTTCGCCCATCTCCTCCGCACCCTCTTCCATGGCTTCGCCCATCTCCTCGGCGGGCTCGTCCTGCGGGGCGCAGGCGATCATGGGAAGGGCCACGGCGGCCAGAAGACTCAGGATGGACAGGTGAATCAGCAGCTTCTTCATCGGTGTTCCCCCTTCAGCAGTTGACAGGTCGGTCCGGCGTCATTCGCCGGGACCGTACACTCGGATCAGGTTTCGTATCTCACGCGCTCCGTCGGCTCCCCGGGCCAGCTCCTCCGCCCGCAGGCGGAATCGCTCGCCGGGGACCCGGCCGGTCAGCGTGACGATTCCTTCGTTGACGATCACGTCGATCGCCATCGTCGAGAGGTCTCGATCGGTCGTCAGCTCGTGCCGGACCGCAGAGGCCAGGACGGCGTCAGCCACCCGCTCGTCCACCGGGCGCGCTCCCGCGCTGCATCCGGCGGCGATCAGGGCGACGGTCAGGACAGCGCTCAACACCACGGTGACGGCGCGTTCGCCAGCGATCGACCTGTTCGTTTCGGAAACCTCCGTTCACCTCCTCGCCCGAGCGTCCCGGTCCCCTCCGTCCGGAAGAGTCCGGAGTCCGGGCTGGTCCCGCCGGAGGGCGTCGTGGACCCACCGACGATCGGTTCTGTGCTGTCTCGATCCGCGTGGCGCAGTATACCCACGCTCCGAGGCCCCTACAAGCCAGGCCCGGACGGCGGGCGTTGCGGGCGGTCCCTACGAGTCGCTCACCTCCTCTTCCTTGTAGGCGTTGAGACGGTTGTACAGGGTCTTGAGGCTGACCCCCAGGACCTCGGCGCTCCGCTTCTTGTTCCCGTCGTGCTCCGCGAGGGTGGCGAGGATGAGCTGCTTCTCCGCCTCGGCGATCGAGGAGCCCACGGGAATCCGCACGGCGGACTCGCCCGACACGGTTCCGGGCCCGGAGGTGTCCAGCGGGATCTCGTCCGGGCCGATCTCGCCGTCGGCCATGATGAACGCCCGGTGTACGACGTTCTTCAGCTCGCGCACGTTTCCGGGCCAATCGTGGTCGCGGAGCTTGTCGAAGGCTCCGGCGGTGAAGGCCTTGTCGGTCCCCTCGCCCTTGTTGAGCACCTGCAGGAAGTGCTCGGCCAGTTGCTCCAGGTCGCGTCCCCGGTGGCGCAGCGGCGGCAACTGCAGGGGGAAGACCTGCAGCCGGTAGAGCAGGTCCTCCCGCAGCTTGCCGTCGTGCACCGCCTTCTCCGGGTCGGTGTTGGTGGCGGTGATCACCCGCACGTCGGTCTCGACCGACCGGTCGCCGCCGATGCGCACGATCTCGCCGGTCTCCAGGACCCGCAGCAGCTTGACCTGGAGCTCGAGGGGCATCTCGGTGATCTCGTCCAGGAACAGGGTGCCGTCGTTGGCCCGCTCGAAGTAGCCCCGGTGCCGTTTCTGGGCGCCGGTGAAGCTGCCCTTCTCGTGCCCGAACAGCTCGCTCTCGATCAGCGTCGGGGAGATGGCGCCGCAGTTCAGCGGCAGGAAGTCCCCCTGGTGGCGCCGGCTCAGCCGGTGGATGGTCTGGGCCGCCAGGTCCTTGCCGGTGCCGCTCTCGCCGGTGATCAGCACGGTCGCCTCGGTGGGGGAGACCCGGGAGATCAGCCGGTAGACCCGCTGCATGGCGGGCGAGGAGCCGAGCAGCGGCCCGAAGCGGCCGAACCGGCGGACCTCGTCCTCGATCGCCTCGATCTGCTGCCGGCTCTCCCGGGACCGGGCGATGTCGGTCAGGATGTGGCGCAGCCGCTCGACGTCGATCGGCTTGAGCAGGAAGTCGGTGACCCCGAGGCGGAGCGCCTCGACCGCGCTGTCGACGCTGGCGTGGCCGGTGATCAGCACCACCTCGGTGGACGCGGCGGCCTCGTCCAGGTTCTCCAGCAGCTCGAAGCCGCTGCCGTCCGGCAGCACCAGGTCCATGAGGACCACGTCCGGGATGCTCTTGGAGAGCTCGTCCTTGGCTTCCTCCAGACTGCTCACCGAGGTGGTCTCGAACCCCACCTGGCCGGCCAGGTCTTCCAGGGCCGAGAGGAAGTTCTCGTCGTCGTCGACAGCGAGGGCCAAGGGCATCGGGGCGGACTCCTGGTGGTTCGAAGGACTGGATTGCATCAGAGCTTCAGCGACGGAGAGGGAAGGAGAGCTCGAACCGGCTGCCTCGTTCCGGCGTGGAGGACAGCTCGATGGTGCCGTTTGTCGATTTTACCACCTGATGTGCCACGTACAGCCCGATGCCCCAATGTCCGGGCTTGGTGGAGAAGTAGAGGTCGTAGATCCGGTCCCGGTCGCCGTCGGGCACGCCCGGCCCGGTGTCGGTGACGACGACCCGTCCCCGGGGCTGCCCGGCGCCGTTGCGGAGCCGGAGCTCGATCGCCAGCTCGCCTCCCTCCGGCATCGCCTCGAGGCCGTTGACCGCCACCGCCAGGAGCGCCTGCTTCAGCCGGTCCCGGTGGGCGTCGACCATCAGCGGGGGGCCTCCTTCGTCCCCGAGGCGCGTGGTCACGGTCACCTTCTGCCGTCGCGCCTGAGGACCGATGAACGCGGCCACCTCGCCCGTGAGCTCCCGCAGGCAGAAGCGCCGCGGCTCGCCGCGGACCTGCGCCGTGGCGGGCAACAGGCTCTCGATGGAGCGATTGAGGCGCATCAGCTCCTCGTGGAGCACGCGGGCGTAGCGTTCCTGCTTCTCGGCCTCCGGTCCCCCGGGGTCGAACGTCGAGCGCAGCAGCTCGAGGTGGACCGCCAGGGTGTTGAGCGGGGACTTGAGGTCGTGGACCACGCCCTGGTAGAGGCCGGAGAGGGCGTGCATCTGGGACGCGAGCCGCAGGCAGGCCTCGAATCGCTCGTCGCCGGCGCGGATCTGTTCGGTGTCGCTCATGGGGGGCCTCCCGGTACCAGGGCAGATTCTGCAAGAACAGTTCCCGTTTCGCCTCCCCCCTCCTACTCCCCCCCTCGAAGCGGCCGGGCTCCGCCCCGGCCGGATGCAAGCGGAGCGTGCCGCAGCGGCCCGTTCGGCCGGCTGAAGCCGGCCGCTTCGGAGGAGGGTTCGACGGTGACCGCCCAGATCGAAGCGGCCGGGCTCCGCCCCGGCCGGATGCGAGCGCAGCGAGCCTCAACCCCGGCTTCAGGCACCGGCGCGCTCCCTCGCCGGATCCCTCACTCGCCCTCCCCCGGCACCGTCAGCATCAACAGCCCGCCGAGCGCCAGAAACACCATGATCACGCTCATCCCCACCCGCTGGCTGCCGGCGGCGACGGTGATCCAGCCCACCAGCAGGGGACCGGCGAAGGCCGTGGCCTTGCCCGACAGGGCGTAGAGCCCGAACATCTGGGTCCGCAGGTCCGGGGGCGCCACGTGGGCCAGGTAGGAGCGGCTGGCGGCCTGGGCGGGGCCGACGAAGGTGCCCAGGGCGACGCCGAGCACCCAGAACAGGGTCTCGGTCTCCACCAGGAGGATCGGGACGCCGGTGGCCAGGAGCCCGGCCAGGGCCATCAGGATGGTCCCCTTGCTGCCCAGGTGGTCGTCGAGCCAGGCGAACAGGGCGGCGCCGAGTCCGGCGGTGACGTTCAGGGCGATGCCGAAGCCGAGGACCTCCTGCTCGGTCATGTCGAAGGTACCGGCGGCGTAGACCCCGCCGAAGGAGAACAGGGTCGCCAGGCCGTCGATGTAGAGCATGCGGGCGACCAGGAAGCGCACGATGGCGCCGTGGCGACGGATCTCGCGGAGGGTCCGGACGAGCTGGGCGAGGCCGTCGCGCACGGCCCGGACGGCCCCGACGGGTCGCCCGGCTCCGGCTCCGGCAGGCCGCGCGCGGTCCGGCGTGACCAGGAAGAGGGGGAGGGAGAACAGGGCGAACCAGAGGGCCACGAGCAGGAAGGTGGCACGCACGTGCTCGGCCTCGCCGGCGTCGAGACCCAGCCAGGCGCCCTCCGGGCGGACCAGGGCGAAGAGACAGACCACCAGGCTGGCCAGCCCCCCGGCGTAGCCGAGGCCCCAGGCCCACCCGGACCAGCGCCCGATCCGGGTGCCGGCGAGCTCCGGGAGCATGGCGTTGTAGAACACGCAGGCGAGCTCGAAGGTGACGACGCCGACGGCCAGCAGGACGAGGGCCGGGAGCACGGGACCGCCGGGCTCGACGAACCAGAGACAGGCCGTGGCGACGACACAGGCGCCGCTCAGCACGGCGATCCAGGGCTTGCGGCGTGCGCCCTGGTCGGCGATGGCGCCGAGGATCGGGCCGCCGAGGGCGATGAAGGCACCCGCGACGCCGATGGCGGTGCCCCAGGCGGCGCTTCCGGCGGTCTGGCTCTCGGCCACCTGGCGGGTGAAGTAGGCGGCGAAGACGAAGGTCTGGATCACCGTCGGGAAGGCGCTGTTGGCCCAGTCGAACAGGGACCAGGAGAGGAGGGCGGCCGTGGAGGCGCCCTGGGGGGTGGGGGTGCGGGGCTCGGGCATGGGTCGGGCGAAGCGTATCGGATCGGTGGGGCGGCGAGAGCTCCCGGGGCGAGGGGGAGGGCCTGCCTTCGTCGGGAAGCTCGTCGGGAGCGCTCCGGGGGCTCCCGGCCTCCGGCAATCCATCGGATCTCCCCTCCTCACCCCGCCCCTCTCCTCACCCTCGCGGGGAGGAAGGGGCGCCCCCTCCCACGACTGGTCGTTCTGCGGCCCGATCCGCCGAAGCCGTGGCTCCGCCTGTCAGCGCCTCGCGGACGGTCGGGCTTGCACTGCCCCCGGGCCTGCCAG
>JASFUJ010000071.1:0-9133 GCA_050050355.1 Acidobacteriota bacterium | reverse complement strand
TCGGCCAGGGGAACCCCTCCTTGACCGGGCAGCCCGATCGGGATGTCGACGGCCAGGAGGTCCACGGACCCGGCGACCTCCCGGAGGTCCTCCTCGGCGGAGACGCGTTCGACCCGGCCGCCCCGGAGCTCCACGACCGCCCAGACCTTGCGCTTGCCGATCCGGGCCGCGTCGGCACCGGCGACCGCAGACTTGCCGTCAAAGGATTGCGCGTACATCGGTGGGTTGAGAGTGTAGCAACCGGTACCCAAGGCAAGACGAGCCGGGCTCGGGAGCATGCGGGCTGCTCCGCTCACTTCCCGGACTGATAAAATGGTGACCATGGGGGCACCATCGGCGGCAGGGGCTGTGGCGATCAGGGGATCCACGGTGCCATGACCTACCAGCCCTTCCTCCTCCTCTCCCACCTGCGCTCCGGCACCCACTTTCTCCGCACCTCCCTCGAGTCCCACCCGCGGGTCGTCTGTCAGACCGAGCTGTTCAACAGCAACGCCCGCACCTTGCCGTACCCCTTCACCACCCCCACCGCCGAGATCCTCGAGCGCCACGGCTTCCCCGAGCGCCCGGACGGCGTCCGCGCTTCCGGCTTCGTCCTCCACTCCTACCACCCCGGAACGCTCCGCGCCTTCCCCCACATCCGCCCCAACCCGCGCTGGGAGGACGTGTGGGATCTCCTGGCCGCGATGGACGGCCTGCGGGTGGTGCGGCTGGTGCGGCGGAACCTCCTGCGCCGACATCTCTCCCAGCTCCTGGCCGATCGCACCCGCCAGTGGCACGACTGGCGCTCCGACCGGATGGAGGGGGTCAGCCACCTCGGTGTGAGGCCCCCGGCCGAGCAGGTGGACGCCCCCCGGCCACCGCCCGAGCCGATCGAGATCGACCTCGACCGCATGGTGCTCGACTTCGAGGAGGTGGAGGAGCTGCGCCGCCGGGCCGCCCGGCGCCTGGGCCATCACCCGACCCTGGAGGTGGCCTACGAGGACCTGTGCCGCGACCTTCCCGGCAGGGTGGCGGGGATCCTCGAACACCTGGGGGTCGACCCCGGGGAACACCGGCCGGAGCCAGCGGTCAACCGGCTGGAGAGGCGCCCCCTGGTCGACGCGGTGTCCAACCACGACGCCCTCCGCGACCGCCTCGCCGGCACCCGCTGGGCCGACTTCCTCGACTCCTGACCCGGTCGACCCCTGGGCCGGGCCCGCGCCCGGTCGGTCAGCTCCCGCCCTCGAGCAGCGACCGGCCGACCTTCTGGACCATCCCTTGCAGGCGGTGGACCACCGCCAGGTCGCCCGGGCGCACCAGGTAGATCGAGCCGTCGTAGGACGACGCCACGAGGTGCTCGCCGGAGCGGCCGAGCGAGCTCAGGCCGTTGTCCGCGATCCGCACCCGGTCGGTGCGACCGGTGCCCAGCTCGAACCGCAGCAGCTCGCCCCAGTAGTTGCCCACGATCACCGTCTCGCGGTCCCAGAAGCAGACCGACTTGGGCGAGCGCCGGCCGAGCGAGCGCGAGGCGAGGAGCCTGGCCCCCGCCACCTCGTACACCTGGAGGGTGAAGTCCCGGGACACGGTCACCAGCCGCTCGCCCGTCGGGTCGAGGTCGATGTCGTCGGCGATCGCCACGTGGCCCGGGAAGCGCTCCACCAGCTCGCCGTTCAGGGTCCAGGAGGCGGTGCCGCCGTCGGCGCTGCAGCTCACCCCCAGGGGCTTCTCCGGGTGGAGGGCCAGGGCCTTGACCGCCCCGTCGTTGTGACGGAAGCGCCCCTCCACCTCCCCCTCCTGGGAGACCCGCACCACCGCGCCGCTGTAGCAGCCGACGAACGCGGCCCCGGGGGCGTCGGAGTGATGGGACACCCGCACGCAGTTGATCGGGCCCTCGTCCAGGCGCACCTCCAGCTCCTCGCGTAGGCCGCCGGCGGCGGCGGAGAAGACGTGGAGCTTCTGGTCGTGGGCGCCGGCCAGCACCCGGTTCCCCTCGCCGTCGAAGAACACACCGTTCATCAGCACCCGGCCGGAGGCGGGCTCCACCCGCGCCCCCAGCTCGGCGGTGTCCGGGGTCAGGCGGGCGCGGCGCACGAGGCCGTCGTCGCTCACCAGCGCCAGGTCGCCGGCGGAGCCTACGGAGACCTCGTTGAAGCACAGGTTCCCCGGCGGGTCGCCGACCCCCACCTCGGCCAGCAGCTCGCCGGTGGCCGCGTCCCACTCGACCACCGTGCCGTCGAAGGTGCCGGCCAGCACCCGGCCCCCGTCCGGTGCCCAGGAGAGGGAGCGCTCCCAGACCGCCCGGTGGGGCCGCAGCTCCGCCACCCGTTCGAAGCTCTCCGGGTCCCACACCAGCAGGCGCTGGTCGTAGGCCGCGGACAGGACGTGGCCGGTGGCCGGCGACACCGCCACCTTCTTGATCCCGGAGCCGTGGGCCGGGATCTCCCGCACCAGGTCGCCGCTCTCGCTGTCGAAGATCCGCACGCAGCCGTCGTCGGCCCCCAGCACCACCCGGGCATGGAGCGGGTCGATGGCGCAGGTGTCGGTCTCCACCTCGAACGGCCCCCACACCCGGAGCGGCCGGCCGGTGGCGGCGTCCCACTGGCGCAGGGTCATGTCATCGCCGGCGGAGTAGATCCGGCCGGCGGCGGCGTCCACCGACATGGCGTACTTCTCGTGCCCTTCGAGGATGCGCACCACCGCGCCGGTCTCCAGGTCCCACACGTAGACTCGCTGGTCGTGGGACACCGACGCGCCCAGCCGCTCCCCGACGAAGGTGAAGTCGTTGACGTCGTCCCCGTGGCCCCGCAGCACCCGCTCCGGCAATCGGCTCCCGAGGTCCCACAAGCAGACGGTGTAGTCCGACGAGCAGGAGGCCGCCCGCGAGCCGGAGGGGTCCACCACCACCGCGTTCACCAGGTGGTCGTGGTAGCCGAGGAGCTCGAAGGTACCGGCGTCGAGGTCGACCCAGGCCACCGCCGAGTCGTAGGCGGCGCTCAGGGCCGCCCGGCGGCCGGGCACGCCGGCCACGGAGGTCACGGGGCCGCGGTGGCGGACAAAGCGGTCGGCGGCGGTCTCGGGGACCCTCGCCGTGGCGATGGGGCTGCTGGTCATGGGCTTCTCCTGGTCCGGACGGGAAATGGGCTCGGCGGGCGCCGGGGGAGACCCGGCGCCCGCCGAGAACGGCGTCTTCAGTCCTGCTGGATCCTCTACTGCTGGATCCTGGTGAACACGTGGCTGGTGTCCCCCTCGCCCCAGCTAGTGGTCTCCGGCATGTGGCACGAGAAGCAGTCGGTGGCATTGACGGGCTGGGAGTGGCCCCCCTGCTCGGTCGACTTGTACTTCCCCGCCATGCTCTTCTGCATCCAGGTCTCCATGGTGGTGTTGGCGAGCTCCGTGGTGCCCGCGCGGTCGAAGTGGGGCGCAGAACCGCCCTGGGGGCAGTGGGGGCCGCCGTTGTAGCTGAAGCAACCCGTCGTCGGCACCGAGGCGGCGCTCATCCACTCCGCACCGATGAGCTGGTAGTACTTCCACTTCGAGTCGAGACCGCCGGGGAAGTTGACGAGAACGCTGCGGTTGAGGCAGGAGACGTTGAGGGCGTTGCGGATGTTCGTCTCGCAGTCGCTTGCGCTCACCGCCGGCAGCACGTCGGTGCGGCAGGCGTCGATGCGCTGGAACGTGGGGTCGCCGTTCTTGTCGTAGCCGGAAACCGGGTCGGCGTTGCACTGCGCATCACTCGCCGGCTGGGATGAGTCGTCCGGGAAGGTGCAGGTCGTGCCATCGCCCCCGGCGTTCTGGTAGCTGCTGTAGTCGAAGTAGTTCCAGCCCTGGCTGATGGTGCCTCCGGTGACCGGGTCCTTCGGATTCTCCTGGATCGGGTTGCTGGCATCGTACGTCTGGCCGGAGATCCCCACGGAAGGGTTGCAGTCCGGGGAGTTCGCCACGTGCTCGAAGGAACCCCACACCAGCTCGCCCCGGGTCGGCGTCTTCTGCACCAGGTGCATGGCCACGAAGCCCCAGTAGTGGCCATCGGTGGCCTCCTCGCAGTGCATGATGTCGGACGGGCAGGCGTCCTCGTTCGTCCCGTAGTCGCGCCACGCCGTCTTGATCTCGATCGCCCCGACCTCGGAGTCGGAGCCCCAGGGCAGCCAGGTGCCGCCGTCGGGCGGGTTGCTCTGGAAGGCGGCGGCCGCCGCCTTCTGCCCGGTCGAGGTGTAGAGATCCTTGTTCTTCACGTAGTCGAGGAACGGCTTGTTGACCCGGATGTCGTACCCGGTGGCGTTGCTGTTCACGTCGAGGAGCCTGAAGTTGTCGCCGGCCTCGCCCCCGAACTGGCGGGAGTTGCTCTTGACGATCTCGATCGGCCGGAACGGCTGGTAGCTGCCCTCCCACGTCGGCTCGCCGCTCTTGGGGAGGAGCTGGTACCAGGGAGCGAGCGACATGAAGCGCGGGTGGCCGTTGCCGTCGTCCGCCACCAGGTAGAGGAAGTTGTTGTAGATGAAGTTGTGGAAGTTGCAGTTGCGCTCGGTGCCGTCCTTCGGCTGGAGATCGGTCCACAGCGAGCTGCCGTCGACCGTGGAGCTGCTGAAGCTCACCGAGCAGCCGGGGACGTCGGCCGCGGCCAGGGGCGTGCCGGCGGTGGCGGCGAGGAGCGCCAGCAGGGCGGCACTCCAGCCGAGGTAATGAGCGAGGTGATGCAGTCGTTTTGTCATGTTCCCTTTCCTCCTTGCAAATGATCAGGATATTTTCAGGAGTCCTTCGGCGATCGGATACCCACGAACAGCCCGAGCTTCATATCGTCCGCGGGCCACTCCTTCGCCGCCTCGGCGCCCTCGAGGGGGACCTGGCGGGCGTCGGAGAAGCCGGCGTGCTGCAGCAGCTCGATCACGGCGCGGGGGTTGGGGCAGAACTGCACCCTGCGGCGCTCGCGCCACAGGGAGGTCGAAGCGTCCCGCCCGTCCGGATCGGCGGGCGGCAGAAAGTTCATGATCCAAACCGGGGCGTCGATCCGCCGGCGGGTGATCCGGGTCTCGACGACGATCATCCGCTCGGTGACCGCGCTCAGGCGGTCCATCGCCAGCACCGGGTTCTCGAAGTGGTAGAGGACGTCGAACAGGAAGGTGACGTCGACGCGGCCCACCTCCTCCGGGCACAGGTCCTCCACCGCCAGGTTGCGGAGCTCCCAGCGGTCCTCGAGGGCCAGGCTCCGGCGGATGAACCGGGCCTGCTCCAGGTAGCGCTCCACCACGTCGATGCCCAGCACGCGTTCCGCCCCCAGGCGCGCCGCCTCCACCGAGAAGCCGCCGCAGTTGCAGGCGGCGTCGAGCACCCGGCGGCCGGCGAGCGACTCCCCGAAGGTCTCGCGCAGGAGCGGCCGCAGGTACTTGGCCAGGTCCTCCACCCGGGTCCGCTCCACCGCCCGGCGGGCGAGCGCCGGGTCGTGGGTGCGCACCCCGTGGGGCAGCTCCACCGCGTGGTAGAAGGGCGACAGCCGGCGCACCTCGGCAAGCAACTCGTCGCGGCTCGGCGGCGGTGCCGGGGAGGCGCCCGGGCCGGCGGAAGATCGGTTCTTGGTGGCGGTTGGCTCCATCGTGCGGGTCTCTCCCCTCGCTGGGATCGGCCGGGTCAGCGGCTGGCCTCGAGCTCCGCCGCCAGCGGGGACCCGCGCAAGGCACCGGCGAGCCGGTCGAAGTTCGAGACGAGCTCGCGCAGCGCCCCGGGGTTCTGCTTTCGGGTGGAGCCGCGGAGCGGCGCGAGCTCGGCGACCCCGAGGAAGCGCTGAAGGCGCCGGCGCTCCGGCTCCCCGGTCAGCCGCTCGTAGACCACCTCCAGGGCCTCCTGGCCGGCCTCCGCCAGGAGCTCCCTCACCCAGGCGTAGTAGCGCTCGTTGCGCTGCGCGTGCTCGCGCAGGCGCTCCGGGTCCACCTCCACCCGGGTCGGCCGCTCCGCGAGCTCGCTCCACGGGTAGCTCTCCCACTCGCCGGTCCGCCGGGCGATCTCCTCGGAGACGTAGGTGCGGATGCGGTTCGCCCGGTGCACCACCACCTTGCGCACCCCCGGGTCGCCGATCACCGCCCGCTGGACCTCCTCGCTCTGGCCGAGGCCGATCTTGAAGCCCACGATCGGGTGGCCGGCGGTCTCCCGCCAGACCCGCTCCAGCACCGCCAGGGGGTCCCGGTCCCGGGTCTCCACGCTGCCGAAATCGAGGCGGCCGCCGCGCTGCGAGAGCGCATAGTGGATGCCCGCCGGGTTGAAGATCTCGTGGTGGCAGAGGATCTCCGGGTGGGAGTCCAGGAGGGTGCACAGCCAGTTGCTTCCGGTGCGGGGTGTGGCCAGGACCACGAAGCGGGTCGGCGGCGGCTCGGCGGGGAGCATCACGGCTTCACCGACCGGGCAGGTGCCGGAGCTTCCGGCGCTTGGTGGCGAGGTAGGCGGCGTTGTCGGCACCGGGGGGGATCGCCAGGGGCATCCGCTCCACCACCCGCAGGCCGTGCCGGCCGAGGGCCTCGAGCTTGGCCGGATTGTTGGTCATCAGCCGCAGGTCGCCGACCCCGAGGTCGGCCAGCATGGCTGCGGCGAAGGAGTAGTCCCGCAGGTCGGCGGGAAAGCCCAGGTGCTCGTTCGCCTCCACCGTGTCGTAGCCCCGCTCCTGGAGGGCGTACGCCCGGATCTTGTTCACCAGGCCGATTCCCCGGCCCTCCTGCTGCAGGTAGAGCAGCACCCCGCAGCCCTCCTCCACGATGCGGCGCACCGCGAGCTGAAGCTGGGGACCGCAGTCGCAGCGCAAGGAGCCCAGGACGTCCCCGGTCAGGCACTCGGAGTGGATGCGCACCAGGGGCGGCGGCCCGCACCGGAGGTCCCCCAGCACCAGGGCGAAGTGCTCGGCCCCGGTGGCAGGGTCCTCGAAGGCCCAGGCGGTGAAGTCGCCGACGGAAGTGGGAAGACGGGCCTTGGCCGCAGGGACTGGACCCGGGCCCGAGGCCGGAGCGCCCCGGCCGGGACCGGAGGAGAGGAGGATCCCCTCCGCCAACGGCTCCACAGCCATCGGCGGCAGCACCGGCAGCGCCCCCCATAGCGCCCGACGGGCCGCTGCCGGGTCGTCGGTGTCGACGAAGGCGGTGATCCGGTCGAAACAGCTCTGATCGAGGAAGGATCGCAGCAGGGTGGGCCCGCCCTCCACCAGCAGCGAGCCCACGCCGTGGCGGAGCAGTGTCTCCAGGGGCGAGCGGAGATCACGATCGCGGGCGAACACGAAGGCCACCCCCTCGACCTGCGGCGCCCGTGAGCCGATCAGGAAGGTCCGACGCGGGATCGGCTCCGGCGCGGGCCGGAAGCTCTCCGAGCCGCGGCCGCCGAACACCACCCGGTCCGGCTGGCGCAGGGGCTGCCGCCCCAGCCGCGAGGAGCGAGCGGTCAAGCGGGGACGGTCACGGCGCCAGGTCCGCCCCCCCACCGCCACCGCCCCCGCCCCCTCCCGCAACCGGTGGACCCGGGCCCAGTCGCCGGCGGACGAGATCTGCAGGCTCGACCCGTTGACCGCCGCCATCCGCCCATCGGCGGCGACGGCGAAGTTGAGATGCACATAGGGCCTACCTGCTCGCGACACGCACTCTCCTCGGCATCGGCGCCGGCGTTCCGGCACCGATGCGGTCTCCGTTTCCATGAGACAAAAGCCAAGATTCGACTGTGTCGAAATGCAGACTGCCATGATTAAAATTTACCTGCAACAACTTTATTTAAATAAATAAACATGGATACGAATGCATCGCCACGAGCCTGGAGCGCGTGGCGGCTGCTTCGCCCTCTTCTCGAACTGATCAAATGACGGTCATGGAGCAACGGGGCACGGCAAGGGGCCGTCACGGGCGGGCATGGGCCGCCGCAGTCGTCCGGCCATGCCCGACCACACGCCACCAAGGACCTGGACGTCTCCGTCGACCCGACCGCCGAGAGCGCCGAACGGCTTCTCGCCGCGGTCCGCGAGCCCTTCGGTGGTGCGGATCTCGGCTTCGCAGTGGAGGACGTGACCGAGCTCGCTCCGGAGTGTGCCGATGCGTCTCGATCGGCCGGAGCGTCACTCCGTCGGCGCTTCCTCCGGCAGCTCGGCCAGGGGCAGGCGCGTGGGGAGGGGCGCCGGGGCCGGGGGTGGACTCACCTCGGGCGCCAGGATCGTCTCGAGCGGTGAGCCCACGGGCTGCCACGAGCCCTTGGCGACGTTCTCCGGCTCGGGGCCGGTGAACGCCAGGTAGCCGTACTTGCCATAGTGGGGGAGCTTGCGGGCGAGGCCGGGGACCGCGTCGGCGCGGTCGGCGGCGAGGAAGCCGAGCGTGCGTCCCGGGTCCGTCTCCCCTTCGGCGATCGAGCTCCGGGCGGCGACGGCCACCGAGCGGTCGGCCGCGTCGAACGTCTCCCCGCCGATCGTGAGCGACGCCTCGCCGAGCTCCGCACCGAGGGGCTCGAGGGCTGCGGCGACCCGCGGGCGGAAGCGGTTCCGCCAGCCGATCACCCAGACCGCGCGGTCGTCCGGGAGCTCGTCGAGCTCGGAATCGTTCACCACCTCCACGTCGCCCGCCCGGCTTCCGCCCCAGGCAGCGGCCAGGTCCCGGTAAGCGGCGGCGAGCTCCACCGATCTCCCCTCAGGAGCCCGCTCCGGCAGCACCAGGGTGACCTTCTCCGCCCCGAACAGCGCGCCGAGCGACGGCGGCACCTCCCGCGGGTCGAGGCGCCGGAAGAGGTCGAACGCCGGGTCGACGGCGATGTGCAGCGGTCGGGCGCCTAGCTCGAAGGTCCGCTCGGCCCTGGGACCGTCCAGGTCGACCTCGACGATCCGCACGGTCGGCTCACCCTCGACCGTCACCGCCACCGGCACGCGCAGGGGGAAGAACATCCCCGGCTGGCTCTGGGCGAGCCCGACCTCGAGCCGCCAGCCGGTCCCGGTCTGCTCCATCCGCTCCGTCCGGGCCGCCGTGAGCTCGAGCCGCGGCGCTCCGGGGTGCTCGACCCACGCCTCGAAGAAAGCGTCGAGGAAGCCGGCCAGAGGCTCGTCGCCCTCCGCCTCGAAGGCCCGGCGCAGGTCGTCGAAGCCGGCCCGCTCCCCCAGGTGGTCCCGGTAGAACTGGCGCAGCCCCTCGACGAAGGCGGCGTCGCCCAGCCGCCG
>JASFUJ010000070.1:0-9145 GCA_050050355.1 Acidobacteriota bacterium | reverse complement strand
ACGTCGTGGAGCCGGAGGAAGCCGTCCCGGGGTGCCCCCTCCCGGTCGTAGAGGGAGAGCACCAGGCCGGAGAGCTCCGGGTGCCGGGGGTGCAGCAGGCCGTGGGTGGCGAAGTGGACGATCCGGTAATCCGCGAGCTTCCCTCTGTCCAGGAGCGACCGGTCGGCCTCGAAGCCCAGAGCCTGCAGGCTCGAGCCTTCGGGAGCGAGCCCCGCGATGGCCAGGGCCTCGTCCTCGGTGTGGGGCAGCCGCTCCAGCCCCCCCGGCCCGAACGACCGCAGCGCCCGGCCCAGCTCGGGATCGGTCCCGGGTTCGACCCCGGATCCGGTCCCCGCTCCGGTCCCCGGTCCCGTCGGACCGCCGGCGATCCGCGGGTCGTCGGGCCCGAAGACCGGGTCCGCGATCACGGCCACGGTCCGGGGCGCCCGCTCGCCGCTCCCCTCCAGCCGGCGCAGGGCCCCGAGCACCGACGCCGACGGCAGGTGCACCACCTCGTGGCGGTCGAGGAGGATCTCGCCGCTCCCGGCCTCCTCCGCGGCCGTGGGCACCGGCAGGGCGGCGAACGGGAGCACCTGGAGCCCGCCGTCGGCGACCACCGCCAGGCGCTTCGCGTCCAGCAGGCCGGCCACCGGCCCCAGGATCAGCTCGCTCAACCGCTCACCGGCCCGCCGGCGGGCGTCGGCGGCCCGGGCCGAGATCCTGGGCAGCAGGGAGTGGAAGTCCCGGGCGGCGGCCTCGATCGTCTCCCGGTCCGGCAGCACGCGGCTCTCGACGCCGCTCCGGGAGACCACCCACACGGCGCTCCGCTCCTCCCCGAGGAAGTAGACCAGGAGCGCCGTGTCCCGGTCGAGGAGCTCGCCCTGGATCTCGCCCAGGCGGAGCGGGTTCGGGTCGGTGAGCTCCCGGTAGCGGCCGCTCGTGCGGCGGATCTCGCTCCGCACCCGGTCCAGGTCCAGCAGCCGCCGCGTCTGTCGCTCTTCGAGCTCGGCGACGGTCCGTTCGTCGACGGTTCGATCCGATCGGCCCAGCACCTCCATGCGCCGCCGCTCGATCCCGTCCAGCTCCCGGCGCAGCCGGTGCTCCTCCTTCAACAGCTTCTCCGGGGCGCCCTGGAGGAGCTCCACGTCCGCCTCGGCCAGCAGGTCGAGCAGCCCGCGGGCGCGCCAGCGTTCGGCGGCCTGGAGCGCCAGCCGGTCGAAGCCGCCCCCCGGGTCCGCCTCGTGGAGCCGCATCAGGGTGTTCACGTAGAGGTCCCAGTGGTGCCGGCGCGAGGCGAGGTACGAGGCCCGCAGCGCGTGGCTCTGGGACTCGGCCCGCAGGCTCTCGGCGTCCTTCAGGGCCGTCTCGAGCGCCTCCCGGGCTCCCTCGAAGTCCCCGGTCTCGTAGAGCGCCCTGGCGATGCCGTAGCGGCTGGAGGCGACCCCCTGGCGGTCGCCGGTGCGCTCGAAGAGGGGAAGGGCGGTCTCGTGGTCCGCCCGGGCCCGTTCCGGGTCGCCGGCCGCGTGGTGGTAGCGGCCGAGCTTGCTGCGGCTCAGGGCCTGGCCGTGGAGGTCGCCGAGCTCGGTCGAGATCTCGAGCCCCCGCTCGAAGGCGCGCCGGGCGTCGTCGAGCCGGCCGGCCTGGAGCAGGACCGTGCCCAGGTTGTCGAGGGTCATCGCCTCGCCCCACCGGTCCCCCCGCTCGCGCTGGAGGGCGAGGGCGTCCTCCAGCCTCTCCTCGGCCGCGTCCAGCCGGTCCAGCCGGCGGAGGGCTTCCCCCAGCTTGAACAGACCGAAGGCTTCCGTCTCCCGGTTGCCGCTGGCGCGGGCCTCTTCGAGGGCCTGCTCCAGACTGAGGCGGGCGGCGTCGGCGTCGTTGCGCGCCAGGTAGACGTCGCCGATGTGGTAGCGGATGGTGGCCACCACCCACGGATCGGCGGTCTCCAGGGCGCTCTCGTAGAGGCGCAGGGCCTCCTCGGTGCGGCCGGACCACTTGTGGAGGTTGCCCAGGAGGATCGCCGCCGAGGTCCGGAGGACCGCCTCGTCGATCTCGGTGGCCAGCTCGAGGGCCTCCCGGAGGTGCTCGTCCGCCTCCTTCAGGCGCCCGAGCCGCGCCAGGTTCGCGCCGAGCCGGTTCAGGGTCACCGCCACCTGTTTCCGATCGCCGAGCTCCCGGTAGTCCGCGAGGGCGTCGCGGAGGAAGTCGACGGCTCCGAGGGCGTCGCCCAGCTCGCCGCGCACCCAGCCGATCCGGTAGAGCGCCTCGGCCACGCCCGGCCGGTCCTCCAGGGAACCCCAGGCGTCGAGGGCCTGTTCGTACCGGCTCTCGGCGTCGGTGTACCGCCCCTCGCGCCGGAGGGTCTCGCCTTCGGCGAACGCACGCTCGGCGGCCACCCGGGTCCGGTCGTCGCCGGTCGCCTCTCGCGATTCTTCGATCTCGACGGTGTAGCGGCCCGGTTTCCGGACGCCTTCGAACGAGCGCACCTCCAGCCGGTGGGTGCCGGCGGCTCCGGCCACCGCCCGGACCCGCTCCGTGCCGGTGGTGCCGGTGGGGGAGTCCACCTCGGTCAGGAGCTCTCCGGACGGGGAGTAGAAGCGGAGGAAGACGTCGATCCCCCGCTGCTCGACGGCGACGGAGACGAACCGGCCGGCGTCCAGCTCCAGCTCGTAGGTGTGGGCTCCTCCGCCCTCCAGCTCGCGTTCGAGGGGCTGGCCGGCGGTCAGGGTGTGGGGTGGGTCGCTCATGGCTTCCTCTCGCGATTCGTCCGGGGGTCGGGTGCGCCGATCGGCGTCGTCCGCGGGGTCCTCCGCTCCGCAGCCGGCGAGCGAGGCGCACAGGGCGACGACGATCGCCGTTCTGGGTGCGAATCTCATCCGGTCGATTCCGATCACTCGTTCGACTCTCTCGATCAGCTACGCGGAAAAAGAGGACCGGCGGGGTCAGCCGGGGTCGGCCGCGGATCGGGTCACCCGGTCAGCCGGCGCCCTCACCGAGCCGGAGCGGCACGTCGGCCAGGAGCCGCTCGTCGGCGCCGTCGATCCCGTAGACCCGCAGCCGGAGGCCGTCCGGCCGGTCCAGCAGTGCGCGGGGCAGGATCAGGTTGAGCTCCGGGATCGGACCGAGCGCCACCGCGGAGCCGCTCCAGAGCACCGGGCCGGCGGGTCCCTCCGTCCCGGCCGGCGCGGCCAGCTCCAGGCGGTAGCGCTCGTGCCCGGTCTGCTCCGGCGAGAGGATCACGAAGAGCAGCAGCCGTTGCGCCCCGGGCCGGGCGTGGAGGGTCACCGGGCCGCGGGCGTCCGGGTCGGCCGACACCTCGTGGGTGCTGCCGAGGACGATCGGTTCCGAGAGGAGCTCCACCTCCTCGCGGAGCTGCAGGACCCGGCCGCCGAGCCCGACGGCCACGACGGCGAGCACGGCCGCGGCCGCGGCGAGGAAGGTCGAAACCCGGAACGCTCGGGCGCGGGGCGGCGGAGCGGGCGCCGCCGCGGCGGCCTCGGTGAGCGCCGCCACGGCCGGTCGCAGGACGTCGTCTTCCCAGTCCTCGTACTCCGGGTCCGCCTCGGCTTCCTCGGCCAGGGGGCCGGGCTCGAGCTCGCCCCGCTCGTGCCGGCGCCAGGCGTCGAGCGCCCGGAGCCGGGCCTCCTCCGGGATGGCTCCGGTCGCGTGCCCCCGGTCCAGGAGCCGATCCGGCACCGGCGTGCCGAAGCGGCAGCGCAGGCAGAGCGGGCCGGAGGGCTCGCCGGCGGGGATCCAGACGTCGCCGCCGCCCACGAGGGGGTTGGTGTCCGCCGGCACGGCGAGCCACGAGGTCGAATCCGCCCGGTCCGGCTCCTCCTGCCGCTCCAGCAGGGCCCACTCCACCGGCGGGTCCGCGGTGGCCGCCAGCGCGTACAGGGTTCCCGGCGCGGGGCCGCCCCGGCCCGGAGGATGGCTCGCGTCCTCCCGCGCCGCCCGGCTCCGCCGGGCCGCGTCCGCGGTGAGGGAGCGCAGCCGGTCACGGCGATCGTCGGTGGTCACGAGGCCCTCCCTTCTCGGGCCGCCGCGGGCTCCGCCAGGCGCTCGCGGCAGCGCTCGATGAGCACGCCCAGGGTTTCGTAGAGCTCCGGGAAGCGGTTCCGGGGGATGCCGAGGAGCTCCCCGAGCCGGCGGCGGCTCGGCAGGTCGGCCTCTCCGGCGGCGTGGAGCCGGAGGAACCGCCACAGGGTGCCCAGGTACTCGGCGGCCGGATCCGACGGGTCGAGGCCGAGGAGCAAACGCTCGACGCAGTCGGTGAGCCGCTCGTACGCCTGGGCGGTCTCCACCGCCTCGTCCGGGCGGTAGCGGCTGCGGATCTCCCCGAACACCCGGTCCGGCCCGCTGGTGGTCACCGAGGACTCCGGCTCCACCTCGACCGTGGTGGCGTGGAGGGCCTCCCAGCGCCGCCGGACCGCCGCCTTCAGCGGATCGACCACCCGCTTGACCGTGAACGGGCCCGTCCGCTCGGCCGCATGGCGTACCAACCTCCGGCGGAGCTCTCCGACCACCTCGTCCCGCTGGCGGCCCCGGGCGGTGACCAGGTCCGGCAGCAGGTCGTCGGCCCAGGCCTCGGCCCGCTCCGGGTCGAGGGCGTCGGCGGTGAACGGGTCGTCCGGGTCGGCCGCCTCCGGCCTGCCCGGCGCCCCGGCGGCGCCCAGCACGGTCTCGTTGCGGATCCGCGGGTCGCCCTCCAGCACCTCCAGCTCCCCGGCGTCGGCCGCCTCCCGGAGCGCCGCGCGCAGGATCTCGAAGACCCGGTAGCCGAGCGGGTCGTGCCGGCGCTGGCGCTCGTGGAGGAAGTTCCGGACGTTCAGGTGGACCAGGCCCTCGACGTTCGGCTTGACCCGGAGCTGGGCCTGGAGGCTACGGAGCCGGTCGACGAAGTTGAAGGCGTAGGCCTCGGCGGTCAGCTCCTCGAGGGCGTCCTCGGTCCAGCTCTCCGAGCCGACGATGCCGAGGAACCGGGGCGGGCTGGTCCACAGCCCCCGGCGCCGCAGCTCGGTCCGGAGGCGGATCGACAGGGCGTTCCAGACCCGGTCGAAGCTCTCCCGGTCCGGCGGGGCGTCGCGCGTCTCCAGGGAGCGGACGTACTCCGTGAAGACCCTCGATCGGTGCGCCCGCCGGCCGGATCGCGGGTTGTGCGCAGCCATTCCACCGCCGATTTCACCACATTCGGCTCCGGCCTGCTCCGCCCTCCGGGGAGCGCGCCGTGCCATTTCGAGCAACCGGCCGTTACTCCTCTCTCGAACGCGGGGGCGAGCGCCTCCGCACCGATCGGTTCGAGCCCGGCCGCGGCGTGCGCGGCCGGAGCCAGGGGCCCCTGCAGCTCACCAGACATCACCCGACCGCGGGCGTCGTGCGCCCGCAAGGGAGGCATCCGATGTTCGAGCTTCGCAGTGTCCGGCCCGTTTCCGACTCCAGCTCCACCCACCACCGACTCGTCCGTTCCCTCGGTCTCGCGATCCTGCTCCTGGCCCTCGCCGCCGGTCTCGCGTCCCCCGCCGCCGTCCTGGCGGCGCCGGGCGCCGGCGGTGGCGGTCCGGCCGTGGGGTCCGGTCCCGACGGGGGCTCGGACGGGGGTCCGGTGGTCACCGCGACCGGCGACGGCGACGAAGAAGAGGACGTGGACGAGTGGGAGGGGGACATCCTCAAGAGCGTCTCCGGTCCGACGCCGGGCGGGCTCCTGGACGGCCTCGGGGCCGCTCTGGGCCGGCTCCTGGGCTTCGGCGCCGATCCGGGCCGGTAGCCGCCCGGTCTTCGTCACCGTCCGCGGGGCGGCCGGAGCGCTGTCTCCTCCGGCCGCCCCGTCTCTTGCTTCCGCCCGCCCCGTCTCTTGCTTCCGCCCGCCCCGTCCCCTTCGCCCGCCCGGCCCGCTGGTCCCCCCGTGGTAGCATCCCCGCGCTTCGACGCCACCATGTCGCGAGGGGCTCCGAGGGAGCTCCTACTCCACTCTGATAGGGGGACGTCCCGGTGTTCCAACAGATCGTCTCGACCCTCGAAGACGCGGTCTGGTCCTTCGGCATCCCGGCAGGCCAGGAGACCATCCCGATCATCGTCATCGCCCTGCTGGGGACGGGGTTCTTCCTCACGCTCCGGCTCGGCTTCATCCAGCTCCGGCGGCTGGGCCACGGCTTCGCGGTGGCCTCCGGGCGCTACGACGATCCGGACGAGCCGGGAGACGTCAGCCACTTCCAGGCCCTGACCACCGCCCTCTCGGCCACGGTCGGGATCGGCAACATCGCCGGCGTGGCCATCGCCATCCACTGGGGTGGGCCGGGGGCGCTGTTCTGGATGTGGGTCACCGCCCTGTTCGGCATGGCGATCAAGTACTCGGAGGTGACCCTCGCCCAGCACTTCCGCCAGGTCGAGTTCCCGGACGTCGACCCCCACAAGTGGGAGGGGTCGGTGTCCGGCGGGCCCATGTACTACATCGAGCGCGGCCTGGGGAAGCGGTGGAAGCCGCTGGCGGTCTTCTTCTCCGCGTTCCTGATCCTCACCTCCTTCCTGACCGGCAACAGCGTCCAGGCCAACACGGTGGCCGACACCATGCTCGACGAGTTCGGCGTGGCGGTCTGGGTGACCGGGCTGGCCACGGCGACGATCGTCGCCCTGGTGATCCTGGGCGGCATCCGCCGGATCGGCGCGGTGACCGGTGTGCTGGCGCCGGTGATGGCGACCGTCTACGTGCTCGGCGCCCTGGTCATCCTGGCGCTCAACGCGCCGGAGATCCTCCCCACCTTCGGCCTGATCTTCCGGGAGGCGTTCGATCCGTCGGCGGGGGTCGCCGGCACCGGGGTCGGCGCGTTCCTGGTGACCATGATGTGGGGCGTGCGGCGCGGCCTGTTCTCGAACGAGGCCGGGCAGGGCTCGGCGCCGATCGCCCACGCGGCGGCCAAGACCGACGAGCCGGTCTCCGAGGGCGTGGTGGCGCTGCTCGAGCCGTTCATCGACACGATCGTCATCTGCTCGATGACCGGCCTGGTGATCCTGATCACCGGCGTGTGGCAGGACCGGGTGCCGACCGAGATCACCCTCGGCGGAGGCGACCTCTCGTACATGGAGCGCGGCGACGTCACCGTCGGCATCTCGACCCTGACCCCGGAGGAGATCCGCATCGAGGCCGGGGTCCAGCAGGTGCCCGTCGGCGGCGGGCCGGTGATGGCGTGGCACGAGGTGCCCCTGGAGCAGCTCTACGTGGACCCGGAGCAGACCGTGCCGTTCACCGGCGTCCTGCTGCCGGAGCGCGGGCTCGCCCGGGGCGAGGACGGCGCCACGCACACCTCGCTCTACGCCGACGCCGTGGAGAGCGGGGCGCCGCTGACCAAGCTGGCCTTCAGCAAGGGCCTGCCCGGCCGCTGGGGCGGCTACATCGTGATGCTCTCGGTGCTGCTGTTCGCCATCTCCACCGCCATCTCCTGGAGCTACTACGGCGACCGGTGCGCCAACTACCTGTTCGGTCCGCGGGCGGTCCTGCCCTACAAGCTGCTCTTCGTCGCCATGCACTTCATCGGCGCGGTGGCGACGCTCTCGACCATCTGGGTCCTCGGCGACGTGGCCCTCGGCCTGGTGACCTTCCCCAACCTGATCGCCCTGGTGCTCCTCTCCGGGACCGTGCTCAAGCTCACCCGGAGCTACTTCGAGCGCCGCCCCTGGGAGGAGAACCGGATCGTGCACCAGAAGTGGGTGGAGGAGAAGAGGAAGAGGAAATAATTAGGAATTAGGAATTAGGAATTAGGAATTGGCCTCGGGCAACGGGCTCTCCGCTCGGGAGCCACCTCGGGTACGTCGCGCACGCGGAGCCGGGGACCCAATCGGAGACGATGCTGAACGTAGTTTGTGGTTCTGGCGAAGGAATCTACGTCACAACGCACTCCGTCCGTTCCCGACATCCACCCCGTTGCCCGAGGCCAATTCCTAATTCCTAATTCCCAATTCCTAATTATCTCTCTGCTCGTAGCCGATGCACTTGTAGGCCAGCTTCGCCGCCAGGAAGTCCGGCGCCGGCTGGCCGCCGATGGGGGCGAGCTCCACCACGTCCATGGCGACGACCGTCTTGCGCTCGAACAGGGTCCGGAGCAGGCGCAGGGTCGGGTACCAGCTCGCGCCGCCGGGCTCGGGGGTGCCGGTGGCGGGGACGAGGGACGGGTCGAAGTAGTCCACGTCGAAGGTCAGGTAGACCCGCTCCGGGAGCGCGTCCAGGCGCCGCTTGAAGATCTGACCGACGGACGGGTCGTCGAGCTCGTGGCCCCAGATCGTGGGCAGCCCCCGGCTCCTGCGGAACCGCTCCTCGGGGGCCGAGAGCGACCGGATCCCCACCGCCAGGGTCGGCAGGCCCGCCTCCACGATCCGCCGCATCACCGAGGCGTGGCTCCAGGGCGTGCCCTCGTACTCCTCCCGGAGGTCGGCGTGGGCGTCGAGCTGAACCACCCCCAGGTCGCCGTCGCCGTGGACGTCCCGGGCGGCGAACGCCAGGGCCGAGCTGATGCTGTGCTCGCCTCCCAGCGACACCAGGAACTTCCCGGCCTCCAGGTGGCGGCGGGCCTCGGCGCGGATCTCGCCGAGGGCCTGCTCCAGGTCGTGGGCCTCGGGAGCGAACGGCGGCAGGGTGGCGATCCCCCGGGAGCACGGCTCGGAGTCCAGCTCCTCGTCGTAGACCTCGAGGGCCTGGGAGGCCCGGAGGATGGCGCCGGGCCCCTCGACGGTCCCCTTGCCGTAGGACGTGGTGCGTTCGAACGGGAGCGGCAGCACCGCCGCGCGGGCGGGCTCGTAGCGGCTCTCGTCCTCGTCGAGCAGGGCGAAGGTGGTGGGCAGGTAGGGCATGGCCCCGATTGTAGCCAGAGGGGGCCGCAGGGGAAGCCGGACCTCGCGCGAGCCGCACCCCCCGGATTCCGTCCTCCCGGGTAGAGGAGACGTCCAGGAGCTTCAGCGAAGAGTCGCCTCGAACCGCCGCGAGCTCCGGGCGGTGGCGCCCCCAGCCTCCCCGCGAGGGTGAGGAAGGGGGACGGGGGGTTTGGAGGGGAGATCCAGAGGACCGGCGCCCCCAGCCTCCCCCCGAGGCCGACACCGTCGGCCGTGCCCGCAAACCGGGAGGAAGGGACCCGGGGGGTTTGGAGGGGAGATCCAGAAAGGAGAAGACCGTACCGTGGGACGC
>JASFUJ010000069.1:0-9182 GCA_050050355.1 Acidobacteriota bacterium | reverse complement strand
GGGCCCTGGAGCACGACCGGACCCTCCTGCGCCGGCGCCTCCAGGCCCTGCTCGACCGCCCCGAGATCCACGAGGCCGTCTTCCTCGCCTCGCCGGACCTGGCGCAGAGCCTGCGGTACTGGCTCCGCGACCCGGACGGGAAGAAGGGCCGCCGGACCGAGCACGGCCTGGTGCGCTACTTCCTGCGCATGGCGTCGCGCCCGACGCCCTTCGGCCTCTACGCCGGCTGCACGGCCGGCGGCCTGGGCGAGCGGACCCGCCTGGCGCTCCGGGAACGCCCCGCGTACCGCCGGCACAGCCGCCTGGACATGGACTACCTCTTCGCCCTCTGCGAGGAGATCGCGCGCCGCCCCGAGGCCCGGGCCCGGCTTCGCTTCCGCCCCAACTCCAGCCTCTACACGGCGGGCGGGCGGCTGCGCTACGCCGAGGCCCGCCTGGCCGAGCGGCTCCGGACGTACCACCTGGTGGCGGTGGAGGGCTTCGACGAGCTCACCACCACCCTGGAGCGGGCCGCCCACGGAGCCCGGCTCGACGAGCTCGCGGCGGCGCTGGTGGCCGACGACCCGGACCAGGAGGTCACCCTCGAGGACGCCGAGGCGTTCGTCCACGACCTCGTGGACCACCAGATCCTGCTCCCCGAGCTGGCGCTGCCGGTGACCGGCCGGGAGGGCGGACCGGTCCTGGTCGAGGAGCTCGGCGCCCTCGAATCCGCCGCCGAGGAGCGCGAGCGGCTGGAGGCCGCGCAGCGGGAGCTGGCGGAGATCGACGCCGCCGGGCTCGGCACCCCGCCCGAGCGGTACCGGAGAATCGCGTCGGGCCTCGAGCCGCTGGGGGTGTCGGTGGAGCTCGCACGCCTGTTCCAGGTCGACCTGACGAAGCCCGCCGCAGAGGTCACCCTGGGCCCCGAGGTGACGGACGAGCTGCTGCGGGGGGTCGAGCTCCTCCACCGCTGCACACCGCCGCCCGACGAGGGTGCGCTCGGCGCCTTCCGCACCGCGTTCCGGGAGCGCTACGGCGAGGGGCGCGAGGTGGAGCTGCTGGTGGCCCTCGACGAGGAGCACGGCATCGGCTTCGAGCGCTCGGGCCAGGCGGCGGCCGAGGCCTCGCCGCTCCTCGCCGGCCTCGCCTTCCGCACCCGTCAGCAGGAGCGCCGGACCGTCCCCTGGAGCGAGCGCGAGGCCGCCCTGCTCGGGGCGCTCACCGAGACCCTGGTCGGGGGCCGCACGGAGCTGGAGCTCACGGACGAGCTGCTGGCGCGGCTCGAGACCGCCGAACAGCCGCCCCTGCCCGACAGCTTCCACGTCATGGCGAGCCTGGCCGCGCCGTCGGCGGAGGCCGTGGAGCGCGGGGAGCACCGGATCGAGCTCTCCCACGCCGTCGGACCCTCCGGCGCCCGCCTCCTGGGGCGCTTCTGCCACGCCGATCCCGCCATCCACGCCGGCGTGGCGGCGCAGGTGGCGGCGGAGGAAGCGCTGGCGCCCGGCGCGCTCTTCGCCGAGGTGGTCCATCTGCCGGAGGGGCGGATCGGCAACATCCTCGCCCGGCCGGTCCTGCGCGACCACGAGATCCCCTTCCTCGGCCGTTCGGGCGCCCCGGACGCGGCCCGGATCCCGGCCCGCGATCTGCTGGTCACCGTCGCCGGCGATGCGATCCGCCTGCGCTCGCGGAGCCTGGGCCGCGAGGTGATCCCACGGCTCACCACCGCCCACAACGCCGCCCGCGAGAGCCTCGGCGTGTACCGCTTCCTGGCCGCCCTCCAGGGACAGGGTCGGGCGGGCGTCCTGGCCTGGCGCTGGGGCGCCCTCGACGCGGCGCCCTTCCTGCCGCGGGTGGTGGCCGGGCGCCTGGTGCTGGCGCGGGCCCGCTGGCGGCTCTCCGCGGCGGACCTGCAGCCGGTCGCCGCGGCGACCGGGGCCGCCCGGTACCGCCGGGCGCGGGATCTGCGCCGGGAGCGGCGGATGCCGCGCTTCGTCGCCCTCGTGGACGGCGACAACGAGCTGCTGCTCGACTTCGAGAACCCGCTCTCCCTCGACGCCGTCGTCGACCTGGTCAAGAGCCGCCCCGGGGTGGTGCTCACCGAGCTGCTGCCGGAACCCGACGCCCTGTGCGTGGAGGGGCCCGAGGGCCGCTTCTGCCACGAGCTGGTGGTCTCGTTCACGCGGCGGCCGGACGAGGCCCGCACCGCCGCGCCGGCGCCGGTTCCGGATCGCCGGGCGGGTGCCCGGGCGCCGGTGGTCCGGACCTTCCCCCCGGGCTCCGAGTGGCTCTACGCCAAGATCTACGCCGGCACGGCCACCGCCGACCGGGTGCTCCGGGAGGAGGTGGCGCCGCTCGCCGCCGGGATCCTGGGCAGCGGTGCCGCCCGGAGCTGGTTCTTCATCCGCTACGGCGACCCGGACTGGCACCTGCGGGTGCGCTTCCACGGCGAGCGCAGCGGCCTCCTCGACGGCGTGCTGCCGGAGCTGCAGGGGCTCTTCGAGCGCCTGCTGGACGCCGGCACCGCCTGGAAGATGCAGCTCGACACCTACGAGCGAGAGGTGGAGCGCTACGGCGGCGACCAGGGGATCGCCCTCTCGGAACGGCTCTTCTTCCACGACACGGAGGCGGTGGCGGCGGTGGTCGACGCCTACCCCGGCGACGCCGGCGCCGCCCTCCGGTGGCGGCTCACGCTCCTGGGCATGGACCGGCTCCTGGACGACTTCGGCCTCGACCTCGAGGCGCGGATGGGCCTGGCCGAGCGGGCCCGGGCGGGGTTCGCCACGCGGTTCCGCTACGACGACCTGCGCGACCCCCTCGCCAAGCGGCTGCGAGGGGAGCGGCCGGAGCTGCTCGGGGCGCTCGCGGACCCGGCGGCCGCGGCCGGGGAGCTGGGCCCCGGCCTGGCGGCCCTCGAGCGGCGCTCCCGGGCCCTCGCCCCCATCGTCGCCGAGCTCCGGGAGCGCGAGCGGCGAGGGCTCCTGCGCGCTCCGCTGACCTCGATCCTGCCCAGCTACGTCCACATGTTCGTCAACCGCCTCAGCCGCTCGGCCGGCCCCGAGCACGAGCTCGTCCTCTACGACTTCCTCGTCCAGCTCTACCGCTCGCTCATCGCCCGCGCGACCAAGGCCCGAGAGCGGAGAGAGCGCTCCGCCGCCACCGCCGAGCGCGGCGGATAGGGCGAAGAGGCCGCATAGAACCGGGAGGAGCCGCGGAGACTACGGCCCGCCGCCCTTCAGGTGCTCCTCGAACCACCGGAGCTGCTCCCACAGCACGTGCTCGACGGTCTCGCGCGCCCGGTAGCCGTGGTCCTCGAAGGGCAGCAGCACGAGCCGCGCGGTGCCTCCGGACCCGCGCACCGCCTCGAAGAAGACCTCGGACTGAAAGGTCAGGGTGCCCGGGTTGGAGTCGTCGGCGCCGTGGAGGATCAGGATCGGCTCGTCGACCCGGTCGGCGAAGAAGGTCGGGGAGACCTGGATGTAGACGTCCCGGGCCTCGAACAGCGACCGGCGCTCGGACTGGAACCCGAACGGCTGGTTGGTCTTGTTGTACGAGCCGCTGCGGGCGATGCCGGCCCGGAACAGGTCGGTGTGGGCGAGGAGGTTGGCGACCATCAACCCGCCGTGGCTGTGGCCGATGACGCCGATCCGCTCGGGGTCGGCGACGCCCAGCTCGACGGCCTTGGCGACGGCGGCCTCGGCGTCGGCGACGAGCTGGGACACGAACGTGTCGTAGGTCGTCTCGGGATCGCCGATCATCGGCATCGCGGTCCGGTCGAGCACGGCGTAGCCGCGGAGCAGGAAGTAGAGGTGCGACGCTCCCCGGAAGCGGCTGAAGCGCCGGTCCGAGCCGCGGACCTGGCCCGCCGTGGCGGCTCCGGAGTACTCCAGCGGATAGGCGTAGAGCACCGTCGGCAGCCGCGTTCCCTCCTCGTAGCCGGGGGGCAGTTGGAGGGTGAAGCTGAGCGGCACGCCGTCCTCGCGCTCGTAGCGGACGATGCGCTTCTCGATCTGGCGGAGCTTCGGGGCAGGGTCCTCGAAGCGGGTGATCGGCTCGCGCGTGACGCTGCGGATCGCCTCCCCGTCCTCCGCGGAGACGGTGTCGCCGAGAGTGGCCACGTGGTAGTTCGGGACGTCGACCGGCGATTCGGACCGGATCACGAGGCGATCGTCGTCGAGGACGGCGATGGGCACTTCGTAGCGGTCGGGTGCCGAGCGGAACAGCCGCTCGGTGGCGGAGGTCCCGAGCCGGCGCAGGTCGAGGAACGGCCGGTCCCCCTCGTCGGTGGCGCCGGCGCCGCGGAAGTAGACCGCGTCCCCCTGCTGGTGCATCACCATCTGCCCGTTGGGGAGCGGGCGGAACATCGGGAATCCGGGATCACCGTAGCGGTCGTCTTCGTCGAGATCGAACCACCGGCGCGCCGTGCCCTCGTCCACGTCCAGGAGCCACACGGTGCGCCAGCGGCGGATCCGCTCGCGCTCGGTGAGCATGAGCGCGCCCCCTTCGGTGCCCCAGGCGCTGCGCCAGGGCAGGATGCGGTGCTCGGCCCGGAACACCTCCTCGGGCTCGCCCCCCTTCCCTGAGAAGGGCTCCTTCAGCCGCATCAGGCGGTCACGGTGCGGAACCTCGGCCACCGGATCGCCACCGTCGAGCGCCTCGACCCAGTAGAGGGAGTGAGGGGCGGTCGCGCGCCAGGAGACGGAGCGCGGCCCCTCGGGCACGCCGTGCACCGGCACCTCGTCGGCCAGGGGGAGGGAGGCCACCGCGGCGACGCGCTCGCCGTCGGCGTCCCACACCTCGACTTCGTGGCCGAACCGCCACCAGGCCACCTCGTGCGACCACGGCCCGACCAGGCGCTCGACCAGCAGGTAGCCGCCGTCGGGTGAAAACTCCGCCGTGCGATAGAGCGCGGGCTCCCCGAGGGTCACGACCTCGCCCCCCTCCGGATCGACGATCGCCAGCTCGGAGGTGAAGTAGTGCTCGAAGAGGGCGTCGTCGTGCACGGTCCGGAGCAGGTTGCGGGCCTCGTAGGTCGAGCGTGCCGACTCGTCCGCCCCCTCGACGATCCGCGGGCCGGCGGGGATGGCCGGCGGCTCGGGCGCGGGACCGCGGTCGGGAGGAATGCGGCGGACCAGGAGCCGCTCCTGGTCGGGAAGCCAGCGCACCGGGGTGCCGAGCAGCGGGTTGAGGGCGACGTCCTCGATCTTCCGGACCGTCGCGTCCACCGAGCCGACCCACAGCCCGATGTGGTCGCCGTGCCCCACGGTCAACGCGAAGCGGCGACCGTCCGCGGTCCAGGCCACGTCGTGGACCTCCGCGTCCGCCGGGAGGTCGAGCGGGCTCGTCTCCCCGGTGTCGACCCGGACCAGCCGCGGGGAGGTGCCCCCGTGGCGGCCGTGGAAGCCGTTGAGCACGGGGTCGACCCGCATCCCGGCGAGCTTGTGCATCTCGGCCCCCAGCTCCGCCAGGGGTGGGTAGAGCACGGGGTCGGCGAGCAGCAGGTGCTCCGCGCCGGGCGCGGTCCAGACCTCGGGAAGCTGGGGTGCATGCAGCACCTCGAGAATGTCTTCGGGCGGGGACTGCCAGCCGGCCACCGGCCGCTGCTCGCCACCGGCCGCCGCGGCGAGGCTCACCGTGAAGAAGAACGCGAGTGCAACTCGGGTCGGAAAACGGCGCATCGGTGGTCTCCTCGTTCGGTCTTGGCGGGAAGATACCATTGGCCGCAACCCGGAACCCGGGAGGGTCGCCTGCTAGCCTGCCACCCCCCAACCGGTCAAACGCCAGCCGAAGGCCAGCCGAGAAGGAGGAGCCGTGCGCCCCATCGCCGCCGCAATCGCCGTCGCCATCGTCCTCGCCAGCCTCCCCTCCCCCGGCCATGCCAGCCCGATGGAGGGGGCCGCGGACGCCCAGACCGCGGACCCGATCGCCGGGGCGCTCGCGGGCCTCCCGCTCCGCGGCATCGGCCCCGCGCTGATGGGGGGCCGCATCGCCGACATCGCGATCGACCCCCGCGACGAGAGCCTGTGGTGGGTCGCGGTGGGATCGGGAGGGGTGTGGAAGAGCTCCAACGCCGGGGTCACCTGGACCCCGGTGTTCGACGAGCAGCCTTCGTACTCGATCGGCGCCCTCGCCCTCGACCCGAACCGGCCCGACACCGTCTGGGTGGGCACCGGCGAGAACGTGAGCGGCCGGCACGTGGGCCGGGGGGACGGGGTCTACCGGTCCCTCGACGGCGGCGCGAGCTGGGAGCGGATGGGGCTGCCGCGTTCGGAGCACATCGGCCGGATCCTCGTCGACCCGCGGGACGGCGACGTGGTCTACGTCGCGGCCGAGGGCCCGCTCTGGTCGGCGGGCGGGGAGCGGGGCCTGTACAAGACGACCGACGGCGGCGCCACCTGGACCCGGGTGCTCCACGTGGACGAGGACACCGGCGTGACCGACGTGGCGATGGACCCCCGCGACCCGGACGTCCTGCTCGCCGCGTCGTACCAGCGCCGCCGGTCGGTGTGGTCGTTCCTCGGCGGCGGCCCGGGGTCGGGCATCCACAAGTCGACCGACGGCGGAGCCACCTGGCGTCGCATCACCCGGGGGCTTCCCGACGGGGCTGACAAGGACAGAGGGGGGAGCGACCTGGGCAAGATCGGCCTGGCGATCTCGCCGGCCCGGCCCGACGTGGTCTACGCCACCATCGAGGCGGCGGAGGCGGCCGAAGAGGAAGCGCAGGGCTTCTACCGCTCCACCGACGGGGGCGAGAGCTGGGAGAGGCGGAGCGGCTACGTCTCCGGCGGCACGGGGCCCCACTACTACCAGGAGATCGTCGCCTCCCCCCACGACGTGGACACGGTCTACCAGATGGACGTCTTCCTCCACGTCACCCGGGACGGCGGCGCCAGCTTCGAGGTCCTGGGCACCGGGCGGGAGAAGCACAGCGACAACCATGCGCTGTGGATCGATCCGGACGACCCCGAGCACCTGATCGCCGGCACCGACGCCTCCCTCTACGAGACCTTCGACGAGGGCGCCACCTGGCGCCAGACCCCGAACCTTCCGGTCTCCCAGTTCTACAAGGTCTCCCTGGACGACGGCGAGCCCTTCTACAGCATCCTGGGCGGCGCCCAGGACCTGGGGACGCTGCTCGGCCCGGCGCGCACCCGGAGCGCCGAGGGCATCCGCAACCCGGACTGGTCGGTGCCCCTGGGCGCCGACGGCTACGACTGCGCCTTCGACCCGGAGCGGCCGGAGCTGGCCTACCTGCAGATCCAGGTGGGCCGGCTGCACCGCCTCGACCGTGAGAGCCGCGAGCTGCTGGACATCCAGCCCGTCCCCTCCCCCGGCGAGCCCGCCGAGCGCTGGAACTGGGACGCTCCGCTCGAGGTCAGCCCCCACGATCCGGCCCGCCTGTGGTTCGGGTCCCAGAGGCTGTGGCGCAGCGACGACCGCGGAGACTCCTGGACCCCGGTCTCCGGGGATCTGACCCGGGACCGGAACCGCTACGAGCTGGAGATGATGGGGCGGGTGTGGAGCGTCGACGCCCTCTGGGACATGGACGCCATGAGCCAGTACGCCACGCTGACCGCCATCTCGGAGTCCCCCCTGCTCGAGGACGCCGAGGGGCTCGTCTACACGGGCAGCGACGACGGCCTGATTCACGTGAGAGAGATGAGCGAGGACGGCGGCGCCACCTGGCGCACGGTCGACGAGCTGCCGGGGGTACCGCCGCTCTCGTTCGTCAACGATCTCGAGGCCTCGCGCCACGACGCCGACACCGTCTTCGCCGTCCTCGACGCCCACAAGGAGGGCCTCTACCGGCCGCTGGTGCTGGAGAGCCGGGACCGCGGCCGCACCTGGCGCTCCATCGCCGGCGACCTGCCCGAGACCACCCTGGTGTGGGACCTCGAGCAGGACCACGTGGACCCGGACCTGCTCTTCGCGGGCACCGAGGACGGCCTCTACGTCTCCTGGGATCGGGGTGCACGGTGGCGCAAGCTCGCCGGGGGCGCACCGACGATCCCCTTCCGGGACCTGGAGATCCAGCGGCGCGACGACGACCTGGTGGGGGCGACCTTCGGCCGGGGCTTCTACGTCCTCGACGACTACCGGGCCCTGCGAGAGATCGCCGGCGGTGCCCTGGAGCGAGAGGCGTGGCTGTTCTCGGTGCGGGACGCCTGGTGGTACGTGCCGTTCGTGCCGCTGCAGGCGAAGGGCAAGCCGGCCCTGGGCAGCACCGACTTCGCGGCCCCCAACCCGCCGTTCGGCGCCGTCTTCACCTACTGGCTGGCGGAGGATCGCAAGACGGCCGAGGAGGAGCGCCGCGCGCGCGACGAAGAGCTCCAGGCGCAGGACGAGGACACCCCGTTCCCCGGCTGGGAGCGCCTCGCCGAGGAGGCGCTGGAGGAGGAGCCGAAGGTGCTGCTCACGGTCCGGGACGCCGACGGCCGGCCGGTCCGCCGGATCGAGGCGCCCGCCGACCGGGGCCTCCACCGCGCCGCCTGGGACCTGCGCCTGCCGCCGCCCGACCCGGTGCGCCTCGAGCAGCCGGGCTTCCGGCCCCCCTGGGCGGACGACCCGCAGGGGCCGCTCGCGCCGCCGGGTGTCTACACGGTGGAGATGGCCCTGGTCTCGGCTGCGGGCGTGGAACCCCTGGGCGAGGCGCAGTCGTTCACCGTCAAGCCGGTGCCCGACCCCTCCCTGACGCCGGCGGACTACGCCGCGATCGCCGAGTTCCAGGGGGAGACCCGGGACCTCCTGCGCCGGGCCCAAGGGGCGGCCCAGGAGCTGGGGCGCCTGGACGAGCGCCTCGCGCACCTCCGGGCCGCCGTGGCCGAGACACCCGGCGCGAAGCCCACCGTCTACGAGCGCCTCGACCGCCTGGAGGCCTCGGCGGCGGAGATCGCCGCCACCCTGACCGGCGACCCGATCCGCCGCCGCTGGTACGCGCCGACCCCACCCTCGGTGGTCGGCCGGCTGGCCCAGATCGCCGGCGGGCACTGGGACACCCGCCAGGCGCCGACGGCCACCCAGCGGGCGAGTCAGGAGGTGGCCCGGGAGCAGTTGGAGCGCCTCACCGCGGACCTCGAGCACCTGCTCGAGGTCGATCTGCCGGCCTTCGAGGCGGAGCTCGAAGCGGCCGGCGCCCCGTGGACGCCGGGCCGCCGGCTGGGGGACGACACGGCTCCGAGGTGACGGCCGGCCCCGGTGCGACGGCG
>JASFUJ010000068.1:0-9190 GCA_050050355.1 Acidobacteriota bacterium | reverse complement strand
CCAGGGCCGCGGGCAGGGTGGCTCCGGCCTCCGCTCCGACGAGAATCAGCGGCCGCCGGGCGCCGGCGAGGGCCAGGGCGAGCCACTCCACGCTCGCGGCAGTGGCCTCCAGGTGGGGCGTACCGGCAGTCGGCGGAGTGGACCGGACCTCGAGCCAGGGAGCCCCGCCCGGCCTCCCCGCCGCCACCCCCCCGGGGTCGAACGTCGGGGGGAGGGCTCCCGGGAGCCCGGCTTCCGGGGCCGGGGTGCCCGGCCGAGGCCCCTCCACCGCCGGCTCCAGCGGTTTTTCGAACGGCAGGTTCAGGTGCACCGGTCCCGGCGGGCCGGCCGCACCGAGCGCGCGGCTCCAGGCGTGCCCCGCCGTCGAGCGCAGGGACCGGAGCGACGGCTCTTCGCTCCCGGGCTCGAGCCGGGCCTCGGTCACCTCGTGGAACCAGCGCACCCGCTCGCCGTACAACTTCGTCTGGTCGGCCGTCTGGGAGTCGCCCGCGTCGCGCAGGCGGGCCGGCCGGTCGGCGGTCAGCACCAGCAGCGGCACCCCGGCGCGATCGGCCTCGGTCACCGCGGGCAGGAAGTTGGCGGCGGCGGTGCCGGAGGTGGAGATCACCGCCGCCGGCCGGCCCGTGGCGCGAGCCAGCCCCAGGGCCACGAAGGCGGCGGAGCGCTCGTCGATCACCGACAGGTCGGAGACGTCCGGGTGGTCGGCGCAGGCGAAGGCGAGGGGTGTCGACCGCGAGCCGGGGGCGATCACCGCGTGGCGGAGCCCGCACCGGGCCAGCTCGTCCACCAGCACCCGGCCCCAGAGGGTGGAGAGGTTGGGCGGATCGGCGAGTCCGTAGGGGTCGCGGTCGGCCAAGGGTCTGCCCGGGATGATCGGCTCAGCGACCGCGCGGCGCCTCGTCGCGGCCGGTGCGGTCCGGTCTCGGGCTCGCTTCGTCCGAGGGAGACTTCATCGCTCCGAGCACGGCCGCCGCCTTGATCCTGATCTCTTCGACCTCCACGTCCGGGTCGCTGGTCGGCACGATGCCGCCGCCGGCATAGAGCCTCGCCCGCTCGCCGTCCACCAGCGCCGACCGGATGGCGACGGCGCAGTCTCCGTGGCCTTCCGGGTCGACCCAGCCCACGACCCCGGCGTAGAGCCCCCGCGGAGCGGCTTCCAGCGACCGGATCGCCGCCATCGCCCGCTCCCGAGGCATCCCCCCCACCGCCGGCGTCGGATGGAGGGCCGCGACGGCGTCGAACAGGGTCCGGCCGGGCTCGAGCACGCCGTCCACCGGAGTGAACAGGTGCTGCACGTTGTCCAGGCGGTCCAGCGAGGGCTCGCCGCCCCGCGTGACGTGCGAGCACAGCGGCTCCAGGGCCTCGAAGATCATCTCTTCGACGATGGCGTGCTCCTGTCGGTCCTTGGCGCTGGCCAGCAGCGCCGCGCCGAGCCGGCGGTCCTCCTCGGGGGTCGCCCCGCGGGGGGCGGTTCCGGCCAGGGCGCCGGAGGAGACCCGCAGGCCGCCGGGGGCGTCCCCGCTTCCGGGACCGGCTCCGGTCTCGACGGGGGCCTCCACCCCGGTTCCGACCCGGACGAGGCGCTCCGGGCTCGCTCCCAGGAACACCGCCCCCTGCTCGGCCGGGCGGACGCTGAACAGGAAGCACCGCGGGTAGGCGTCGCGGAGGGCGGCGAGGAGCACCGCCGGTTCGAAGGGCCGCCGGCGCCGGACCTCGACGGCGTGGGCGAGAACCACCTTGGAGAGCTCCGATTCGCGGTCGGTCTCGTGGAGGACCTCCAGGGCCGTTTCCACCGCCCGCCGGTGGCGCCCGGCGGCCCACTCGATCTCCAGGTCCCCCGCCCCGGGCTCTTCGGCCGGCGGGCGGGCCCGGGTCACGAGGTCCTCGAGCTCCGCGGTCAGCTCCGGCAGGCGCTCCGCGGGTCCGACCAGCAGCGCCTCCGGCCGTCCTCCCTCGCCGGGCCAGCGGACCAGGATCTCCGGGATCAGCGCCTCCACGGGCTCGAACCCCCGCCAGCGCTCGCGCTCGTCGCCGGTGCCGAAGGCCTCCCGGGGGTCGAAGGCGAGGGTGAAGAAGGCGCGCAGGCCGGAGGTCGCGCCGGAGGCGGTGTGGTCCAGCCGGCAGGCGAACGCCTCCCGGACGCTCTCGCCCAGGGCCACGATCGCCTCCGCCGCTCCCGGTTCCGGGGCCGCCACCAGCCGGAGCGCGGTCCCGACGCCCACCAGCGCCTCCGCGTTCGTGCGCCCCTCCGGGGCACCCCCGAACCCGTGCCAGAACGTGTGACCGCGCCCGGCGGGCACCGCTTCGAGCAGGTCGACCGGATCCGGCGGCGGCCCTCCCGGCAGCGGCACGACCCGCACCGAAAGCCGGTCGACGGCGGCCGGCGAGGCGGGCAGGGCGGCGGCGTGGGGCTGGGAGGTGCGCACGGTGGGAGTGGGGTCGCGAGGAGCCTTCCGGAGACCGCCGAGCGGCGCCCGGCGGAATCGAACGTCCGGCCATTCTATACGGCGACGCTCAAGATCGGCTTCTCCGATCCGGGGAGCCTGGGCGGGGCGGAGCTTGGTCATCAGGTCGTCCATCAGGTGGGACAGCGTATTCGGGCGACATGACCGGAAGATGAACGGCATCTCCACCGGCGGCACGGCCTCTTGCGGTTCAATCTGGTTGATTCCGGGCGGGCTGGGAGACAATCGCGGTCAATTGACTTCCTTTGGGGCTTATTGTATACAGAAGACTGCAGGACGAGACAATGGAAGACAATCAGGTCCAGGCCCGAGTTCCCCTCTACTACAAGTGGGTCATCGAAGGACTTGTGGGGCGACGAGGCAAGAGTCGCTCCGAAGTGCTCTCCAGACTGATCGGCGAGTGGATCGAGGCGAAGGAGGAGACCCTGAGGAAATGGGGTCTGTCCTTGGAGGAGTTCCAGGCGGAGCAATCCTCTGGCCCGCGAGGTCTCGTCAAGGAGATGTCTCGTTCCGAACAGCCTCCGCAGCAGGAGCGTCGTGGTGATGGGAATTCGAGGCAGCACAGGTAGGTTGGCACGTCCCGTGGTAGATTCCTTCCACCATCCACGTGGACAAGCAGTCATCACTGGAACTCAAGCTCGTCAACTCAGGCGAGGGTTCCACTCTCGCGGGAGCCACGGACTATGACCACCGTCTCGACCTCTCCGTCGGAAATCACAGAGTCCTCGAACAAGGAGATCCCGGTCGAAGATCGCCTGATCTTCCCGCTCGACGTCACCAGCTTCGACCAGGCGAAGAAACTGGTCGACGAGTTGGGCGACTCCGTCCAATTCTACAAGCTCGGACTGGAGCTTCTCCTTGCGGGGGGTGGTTTCTCGGGCGAGTACATCAGCATGGTGGACTGGCTTGTCGAGCGGGGCAAGAAGGTGCTGGTCGACATCAAGATCTTCGACATTCCGAGGACCGTCGAGGCAGCCGTGCAGCAGCTCCGCGGGCATGGAGCCACGTTCGTGACCGTCCACGGCAATGACGAAATCCTGGCTGCAGCGGTGCGCAAGAAGAACGGCGTCAAGGTCCTTGCCGTAACCGTTCTGACCAGCCTTGACGAGAAGGACATGGAAGATCTGGGCTTCCGGACGGACATCAAGAGCTTGGTTCTGTCCAGAGCCAGGAGGGCCTTCAAGCTGGGGTGCGACGGAGTGATTTCGTCCGGCCTGGAAGCCAGCGCACTTCGACAGGATCTGGGGCGACGGTTCCTCATCGTCGTGCCCGGTGTCAGGCCCGGCAAGAACCGAGAAGACGATCAAAAGCGCGTGGTTGACATCGAGGAGGCGTTCGGGAACGGGGCCGACTACATCATCGTCGGCCGCCCGATCCGCAACGCACCGGACCCGCGGCGGGCGGCGGAGGAGATCCAGCGGCGGATCCGGGAGTATTTCCAGGACTGAACGGGTCTCCGCTCCACCCGCTCCCGGAATGCCGGTCCCGGGCCGCGCCGTTTTCCTGGAATGAGATGGAACGCGTCACCCCGGGCGAAGACGCCCGGTTCACGGTCCCCGGCCGCTACTGGCACACCCTGGACGACGGTCGCGTCCAGTGCGACCTCTGTCCCCGCTTCTGTCGCCTGCGCGAGGGCCAGCGCGGCATGTGCTTCGTCCGCGCCCGCCAGGGCGACCGGATGGTGCTCACCACCTACGGCCGCTCCAGCGGCTACTGTGTCGACCCGATCGAGAAGAAGCCCCTCAACCACTTTCTCCCCGGGACCCCGGTGCTCTCCTTCGGCACCGCCGGCTGCAACCTGGCCTGCAAGTTCTGCCAGAACTGGGACATCTCCAAGAGCCGCGAGATCCACACCCTGTCGGACCGCGCGGCCCCCGAGACCATCGCCGAAGCCGCCGAGCGCCTCGGCTGCCGCAGCGTCGCGTTCACCTACAACGACCCGGTGATCTTCCTCGAGTACGCGGTCGACGTCGCCGCCGCCTGTCGGGAACGCGACATCGCCACCGTGGCCGTGACCGCCGGGGAGATCTGCCGCGAGCCGCGGGCAGAGCTCTTCGGCGCCATGGATGCCGCCAATGTCGACCTCAAGGCGTTCACCGACCGCTTCTACCGCAAGATCTGCGGCGCCAGGCTCCGGCCGGTGCTCGAGACCCTGAGGTACCTCGCCCACGAGACCGACGTCTGGCTCGAGCTCACCACGCTGCTGATCCCCGGCGAGAACGATTCGTCCGAGGAGATCGAGGAGATGAGCCGCTGGGTGGTCGACGAGCTGGGTCCCCATGTGCCGATGCACTTCACCGCCTTCCACCCCGACTACAGGATGCGCGACGTGCCGCCGACGCCCCCGGAGACCCTCTCCCGCGCCCGCCGGATCGCCCTCGACCAGGGTGTGCGCTACGCCTACACCGGCAACGTCCACGACGCGGCCGGCGGCACCACCCACTGCCACGGGTGCGGCGAGCCGGTGGTGGTGCGCGACTGGTACGAGATCCTGGCGTGGAACCTCACCGCCGACGGTCGTTGCGCCACCTGCGACACTCTTTGCGCCGGACGCTTCGACGGTCCCCCCGGGGCCTGGGGCTCGCGGCGGCTTCCCGTCCGGCTCGCCGATTGGGCCCGCGAGGTTTCCTGAGGCCATTCGGCGGCTCCGCCTCCAACCAACGGTGATTCGGCGTCGTCTGTCTCCCGGTGCGGTAGCGGATGCGGCCGGCCCGGGTCGGCAGCGTCACGCCTGTCGCGGCCTATGCACTTGATTTGTTGAAGGATTGCGCGCCCGTTGAGAAGCTCGTTGCGGAACGCGAAACTCGGGACGGGGATCGGCGTGGACGGCTCGCTCTTGTCCCGCTGACGCCTCCGCGGGAGTCCTCTGTTGTGTGTGCACAGCCCGCAACGTATGGGTGCACCGAACTTTCATTCCATTGAAGGGAGCGAACCATGTACCGATCCATCCGTTGGTCCGGGGTCTTCCGGCGCGCGGCGGTCGCCGCGCTGGCCTCGGTCGCGATGCTCGTCACCTCATTCACCGCGTGGGCCCAGGAGGTCCGGGCCGAGTCCGCCCCGCCCACCCACCTGGATCCGCGCTCGGCTGCGTCGTTGTTCCTGCCGGGGAGCGCCGAGTCCCCGGGCGGAAGCTTCGGAGGCGGAGCCCATCCGCCCCGGGCCACCGGGCCGCCGGCCCGGGTGGACCCGAACCTGGAGATCAGCGATCCTCAACTTCCGTTTCCCGACGGTGCGATCGGACGGAGCGAGACGGACCTCACCGCGGCTCTGAACGGACTGGTCCTGGTCGTCGGGTGGAACGACGCCGAGGGATTCTGCGGCCCTCCGTTCAACGTGGGCTGTACCCCTCCGCCGGTTCCCGGGGTCAGCGGCTACGGAGTCTCGACCGACGGTGGACGGACCTTCGAGGACCGCGGGGCGCCATTCGTCGGCACCCGGATCGGCTTCGGCCCCGGACCGGCCGGCACCTCCGCCACCGGGCGCTACGTCAGCGGCACGGATCCGTCCCTCGACTCGGGCGGCCCGGCCGGCCGCCGGATCTACTTCGCCAACCTGTCCTTCTTCGAGGACTATCCGGCGGTGACCGCCGGCGTCTCCGTCCACATGGGGACGGTCGACCGGGCGGGCCGCTTCGCGTTCGACGACGCCGCCCTGCTGCAGTCGCCCAACTATCCGCGGGACGCGCTCGACAAGGAGCACGTGGCCGCCGACCGCCGGCCCTGGCGGGACCGGGTGACCGTCACCGTGACCAACTTCAAGGAGGTCGACGGAGTTCCCCGCATCGGGCTGGGACAGATCGAGGCCTACACCTCGGCGGACGGCGGCGCCACCTGGAGCCGGTCGATCGTCCAGCCGGACGAGACCGTCTCGACAAGTCCCCAGCAGGGCGTGATCAACCAGGGCTCCCAGCCGGTGATCGGCCCGGACGGCACCTTCCACGTGGTCTGGCAGCGTGGGTTCCTCTCCCCCTTCTTCGACCAGGAGGACCTGGACGTCTGGCCCCAGATCCGCTACGCCCGGTCGGAAGACGGCGGCGACACCTGGCAGCCGGCGGCCGCCGGCTCGCCCGGCTCGGGAGTCAACCCCGCCGGGACCGTCGTGGCCGAGATCTGCGCCGGGGACCTGTTTCCCCCCGCGGGCTTCAACCGCAACACCTCCAACACCTGGCCCAGGGTCGCCGTGGCCCGGACCGGTCCGTACCGGGGTCGCGTCTACGTGGCCTGGCAGGATTGCAGGATCGCCAACGGCGGCCCGATGCCGGCGCCGCTCGGCCCGGAGGACTTCTTCGGCGTCGACGTCGGTCATCCGGACACGGACGTCTACATCGCCTACTCCGACGACCGCGGGGCGAGCTGGAGCGAGCCGGTCCTGGTGGCCGGCGGCGGTGACGGTCTGCTGCAGTTCTGGCCGGCGATCTCCGTCGGGCCGACGGGGGCGGTCGACGTGACCTACTCCGAGAGCTTCGAGCCGGACGGAACCAGCTACCAGGGTCAGGACGGCGGAACGTCGCTGGTCGACGTCTACACTGCCCGTTCGGTCGACGGCGGGGAGAGCTTCCGCGATCCCGTGCGGGTGACGGAGCAGACCTCCGACTGGGGAGCGGCGTTCTCGAACCTGCGGCCGAACTTCGGGGACTACAACGACGCCCTGACCCTCGGTCAGCGGCTGTTCGTCACCTGGGCGGACGCCAGGACCGGCGTCCCGTCGGTCTTCTTCTCCCGGGTCCACCCGGCCCAGGGCAAGAGCCCGGGCCCGGGCCACCCGTAGCACCGGAAGTCCTGTGTAGCGCGGGGGGACGAGCCCCCCCGCCTACCCACCTTCCACACGCCGTCCGGCAGCGCTGGGAGGCGGTTCGCGGCGGGGGCGTGCTCCCAGGGGTGCTCGGCGCCCGCGCCCGCGTGGGCGCCTGGAGTGAGCGGACGGGCCGTCGCGGGCGCCGGGCAGGTGAGCGCCGGCCCCGGGAGTTCGTTCACGCGAGCCGGCCCCTGGAGCACGCCCCCGCCGCGAACCGCCGGTGGTTTCCGTGCGGCGTACCAGCGCGGCTCTCAGCGCTTCAGGCGCCAGCCGCCCTCCTCGACCGTCAGAATCCACCCCACCAGCTTCCCCGGCTGGATCCTGGAATCCTTCAGCCAGAACCGGGCCGTCCGGTTGTAGCGGCTCGAGGTGTCGTCCCCGGAGATCTCGCCCATCTCCGCGCGGATTTTCTCGAAGCGCTGGCACCACTTGCGGCAGTTCTCGAGGCGCAGGTCGACCCACCCGTTGTCGACCCAGCTCGCCATCGTCTCCGGCGTCACCTCTTCGCCCTCGGCGTCCTTGGGCACCAGCACGTCGACCCCGCGGATCACCTCGCCCGAGTCGAGCAGCACCGGCAGGCCGATGGCGGCGGGCTCGTTGGCCAGCTCCGGCTCCTTGCGCACCAGGTCGTTCAGCTCCTCGCACACCGCCTCCGGACCGGCCTCGCGCACCGCCTCCATGGAGACGAACGCCTCGCGCAGGAGGGAGGCCTCGAACAGGAGCTTCGAGATCCTCGGCGGCCCGAGCATCTCGAAGGCGATCGAGCGGGTGCGGTGCTCCTCCTGGAGCTGGCTCATCTGCTCGATGGCCGTGTGCCGCAGCCACCCGGCCCGGTAGGTGGGGCCGAGCACCGCCCCGTCGAGGGCCGCCATGAGCTCGCGGCCGGTCGCGGCGCCCTCCACCTCGAGCATCACGTAGTGGGCGATCTCCTCCGGGGTCACGAACTCCATCTGCTCGCAGCTCGTGACCGTGGTGAACTCCTCGAGGGCGAAGATGCCGTTCTCCCCCGTGTCGATGTAGGCCGCCTCGAGCGGCCGGTCGAGCACCCGGGCGGCGTCCGGGTCGTGGCTGGAGAAGGTCTCTCCCAGCGGACGCGGCGCGGCGTCGACCATCCGGATCTCCCGGCCCTTGCGCCGGATCGGCCCGTGAGCGATCTTCTTCCAGGCGATCGCCGCCGCCGGCTTGATCTCCTTGGTGATCGGCGCCCCCGGGGTGCGCGCCATCAGGAACAGCAGCATGGTCTGGGCGCCGGCCATGGCGCTCTTGGAGAGCAGCACCCGGCTCGGGCGCTCTTCGGAGTGGGTGTACGGAATGTTGAGCCCGAGGCCGCCGGTGCCGGTCGTCCCCACCTTGACGTAGACCCGCGTCCCGGCCTTCTTCATGCCCTCGAAGAGGACCTGGATGTGGCGGATCAGGCGCGGGACGTAGACCGCTTCGAGCAGGCTCTCGACGGCGTCGCGCTCCACGTCGCCGTCGCTCGCAAGCAGCTCCTGGTAGACCCGGTGGGCCTGGTGGTAGATGTCCTTGTAGGCGATGCCGGTGGCCGTGTTGACGCAGTCGATCACCACGTCCGGCGCGGAGCGCTTGAGCTCGTCGTAGAGCATGAACGACTCCAGGTCCCCCTTGCGGAGCTGGCCGAGCTGGGCGTCGATCTCCTCGAGTCGGGAGCTGGAGCCCTTGCGGGCGAAGATGTCCCCCTCCGAGGTGGTGATGGAGGCGTCCGGCCACTCTTCGAGCAGCTCGCGTTTCGCCGCTTCGGCCTCCTCGAGACGCAGCGCGTGGATCTGCAGCTCCGCGGGCCGGTGTTCCAACATATTCCGGCAGACGGCCATACCCACGAGGCCGGAACCGCCCAGCATGAGAATCTTGCGGTCTTCGATGTTCACGCTCTACCTCCGGGTGGGGTCGAATCCTGGAGTCGGGTGCACAGA
>JASFUJ010000067.1:0-9218 GCA_050050355.1 Acidobacteriota bacterium | reverse complement strand
GTCGGGGAGAGGAGGGGGGATCTGGTCAATACCGGTAGAAATCCGGCTTGTACGGCCCCTCCATCGGGATCCCGATGTAGTCCGCCTGCTCCTTCGTCATCTTCGTCAGCTCCACCCGCAGGTGGTCCAGGTGCAGCCTCGCCACCTCTTCGTCCAGGCTCTTGGGCAGCACGTAGACGTCCCTGCCGTACTGCTCCCGGTTCTCGGTCAGCTCGAGCTGGGCCAGGACCTGGTTGGTGAACGAGGCCGACATGACGAAGCTCGGGTGGCCGGTGGCGCAGCCCAGGTTCAGCAGGCGACCCTCGGCGAGGACCAGGATCGAGTGGCCGTCGGGGAAGGTCCACTCGTGGTACTGCGGCTTGATCTCCTTCTTCTCGATGCCCTCGAGCTTGGCCAGCCCGGCCATGTCGATCTCGTTGTCGAAGTGGCCGATGTTGCCGACGATCGCCTTGTCCTTCATCCGGGCCATGTGCTGGGCGGTGATGACGTCCTTGTTGCCCGTGGCGGTGACGAAGACGTCCGCGGTCTCGACCACGCTCTCGAGCGTGCGCACCTCGAAGCCCTCCATGGCCGCCTGGAGGGCGCAGATGGGGTCGATCTCGGTGACGATCACCCGGCAGCCCTGGCCGCGGAGCGACTGGGCGCAGCCCTTGCCGACCTCGCCGTAGCCGCAGACCACGGCGGTCTTGCCGCCGAGCATCACGTCCGAGGCCCGGTTCAGACCGTCCACCAGCGAGTGGCGGCAGCCGTAGATGTTGTCGAACTTGGACTTGGTGACCGAGTCGTTGACGTTGATCGCCGGGAAGAGGAGCGTGCCCTCCTTGGCCATCTGGTAGAGCCGGTGGACGCCCGTGGTGGTCTCCTCGGAGACGCCCCGCAGGTCGGCGGTGGTCCGGCTCCAGCGCTCCGGGTCCTCCTCCGCGTCCTGGCGCAGCCGGTCGAGGATGACGCCCCACTCGGCGGGCTCGGTGTCCGGGTCGAACGCGGGGATCTCGCCCGCCTTCTCGAACTCGAGGCCCCGGTGGACCAGCAGGGTGGCGTCGCCGCCGTCGTCCACGATCTGCTCCGGGCCGGAGCCGTCCGGCCAGAGCAGGGCCTCGGAGGTGCACCACCAGTAGTCCTCCAGGGTCTCGCCCTTCCAGGCGAAGACGGGGGTACCCTTCGGGTCCTCCGGCGTACCGCCGGTCTCGGGCCGGCCCACCACCACCGCGGCGGCGGCGTGGTCCTGGGTCGAGAAGATGTTGCACGACACCCAGCGCACGTCGGCGCCGAGCTCGGTGAGGGTCTCGATCAGCACGGCGGTCTGCACGGTCATGTGCAAGCTGCCCATGATCTTCACGCCGTCCAGCGGCTTGTCCGGGCCGTACTTCTCGCGCACGGACATCAGCCCGGGCATCTCGTGCTCGGCCAGCCGGATCTCCTCGCGGCCGGCGGCGGCGAGGGACAGGTCGGCCACCTTGTAGGCGACTCGGCCCTTCTCCTCCGCCTGTTGGAAGGGGTGGAGCTTCGGTTCTGCGACGGTCATGTCGGTCTCCTTGTCAAGTCGTGTTGTCGGGTCGGGTCGAATTAGGAATTAGGAATTAGGAATTAGGAATTACGCCCCGCTGGCACCGACTCGCGCAGTAGCTTGCCGAGTAGAGCGGCGGCGACGAACACTTCATGGAGCGAACCTGTTTCTCGATCTCATCCCCACCTCAGTCGACTCAATTCCTAATTCCTAATTCCTAATTCCTAATTGCTTTTCGCCGCACTCGCGGCGAAAAGCGTCGGTCCTTTCGCTTCCGGGTCCGGCGGCAGCGGCTGCAGCCGGAACGCCCCCAATCCCGCCTCCTCGCACCAGCGGCCGAGCTGGTTCCGGTCGAAGCCGAGCCAGACGTGGCCCATGTCGTCCCGGTACTCCTGGCGGCCGTGGGGGTTCATGTCCACCACCAGCACCCGGCCGCCGGGGGCGAGGCCCCGGGCGGTCGCCGCCAGCACCCGGGCCGGGTCCGCCACGTGATGGAGCACCAGGAAGAGCACCGCGGCGTCCAGCTCGCCCTCCACCAGCGGCGGGGATTCGAGCTCGCCGGCGCGGACCTCCACGTTGTCGAGCGCCGCGAGCCGTTGCCGGGCGACGCCGAGCATGGAGGGCGAGGCGTCCACCGCGACCACCCGGCGGACGAACGGCGCCAGCGCGAGGGACGCTTCGCCGGTGCCGCACCCCAGGTCGCCCACGGTCCAGGCCGCGTCGAGCAGGCCCAGGAGCGGCGGCGCGCCGGCCTGGCGGCCGAACAGCTCCCGGCGCAGGCGGTCCCATTCGCCGGCCGAGGACTGGAAGAACTCCTGCGACCGGACGACGCGTTGCGCCAGGACGCTCTCCAGGCGCTGGGCGTCGTGCCCGGCCTCCGGCGTGGCCGCGAGCTCGCCCCGGACGGCGTTCCACAGCTCCCGGCGGGCCGGCGTCAGACGCTCCGGATCCGCCCGGTAGAGGCGGCTCGTACCCTCCGGGTGTACCTCCGACCAGCCCCCGTCCGCCAGGACCTTCAGGTGGCGGCTGACCGTGGACTGGGGAAGCTGGAGGACGGTGCACAGCTCCGAGACGGCGAGCTCCTGGCCTTCGAGCGCCAGCAGCAGTCGCCCCCGCGTCGGCTCCGCGAGCGCCGACAGGTCGTCGAACAAACTCAATCCGTCCATCCGGAAGAAAGGATACATGCAGCCCGAAAAGATGTCAACCGGCGCGCGTTCGCCTGGCGCCCTCAGTCGGCCGGCTCGGTGGCGCCGAGAGTGGCCTCGAGGGCGTAGGGGGTGTCGCCGAGCTCCGAGTCGTCGTAGTTCGCCGCGTTGGCGGCGGCGTGGAAGCGGATCTCCGGCGGCGGGCCGGGGCCGCCGGAGGCCGCCGGAACCTCCGGCGCGGTCCAGATCAAGGACCACTCGGCGCGGTGGGAAGCGACCGGCTCGACCCCGGAGGAGGTCTGCCGGGCGTACGCGATCGTTCCGTCCTCGCCGGTCACCACCTCGGTGCGCTCGCCGGTCGCCTCCAGGCTGCCGGCCTGCGCGCCGGTGACGGTGCGCACCGAGAGCTGGAAGCCGGCGCGCTCGAGACCCGGATCCTCCAGGATCACCTTGAGGCGGTAGCGTCCACCAGGCCGATAACCGGCGGGAAGCCCTTCGATCCGCAGGCGGCCTCCGGCGGGCTCACCGGTTCCGAGGTGGCACGCGGCGCAGGTGGGCTCACCGAAGCCCCCGGTGTGCCCCGGCGGCGGACCGTCCGAGTAGGCGGCCCCCCGGCGCGGGGCCGTGACGACGAGCGCCGCGAGGGACAGCGCGACGGCCGGCAGGAGGCTCGCGGGGGTGCGCACCGGCTTCCGGTCCGATCCGGTGAGCTCAGGGGATCGCGGCCCGACCGACCGTGTTGGTGTCGGTACCGAACCAGATCGTGCGGGTCGGCTCGTGGAAGACCATGTGCCGGACGGTTCCACCGCCGGACGGGACGTCGGTGATCGAGAAGAACTCCTCCGTCGACGGATCGAAGCCGATCAGCCGGTTCGGATCGAGACCGGTCTCGACGAACCAGAGACGGTCTTCGTCGTCGACGGCCATGCCGTAGGGCCTGGACTCCCGGCCTCCGGGCGTCGGCCACTCCCGGAACGAGCCGTCCCCGGGATCGTGGCGGACCAGGTAGCCCTGCGCGTAATCGACCGCCCAGACCGCACCGTCCGAGGTCAGCGCCAGGCGCCTGGGCCGGGCGTCCTCGCGCGGCAACGCCACCTCCCGCAGCTCCATCGTCTCCGGGTCCACGGTGGCGAGCTTGAACGAGCCGAACTCGGTGAGCCACGGCCGGCCGGCGGGGTCGGTCACGATGCCGTACGGGCGGGCCCGGGGCGTCGGCACCTCGATCAGCCGGACCTCCCGGCTCTCCCGCTCGAGCCGGCCGACGAAGTTGCCCCCCTGGACGGTGAACCAGATCCCGCCCTCGCCGTCGAAGACCAGCGTGTGGGGGTCGCGGGCCTCGGGGTTCGGCATGGGGATCGTCTCGATCTCCCCGGTCTCCGGGTCCAGGCGGCCGACGTGGGCCGCCCGGTTCCCGGCGTACCAGACCGCTCCGCCGGAGTCGACGATCAGGTTGTGGGGCCCGGTGCCCGGCTCGAGATCCACCTTCGTGAGCTCGCCGGTCTCCGGGTCGAGGCGTCCGAGGTAGTCCCCCCGCTGGCCCACGAACCAGACCGTGCCGTCCGGCGCCACGTACGGGTCGCGCGGCCGGGTGTCCTCCCACGGCACGGTCCATTCGCGGAGGTCGACGCCGGCCGCGCCGTCGTCCGCATCGGCGGCGGACAGCGCGCCGGGAGCGGCGAGCAGGCCGAGGGTCGCGAGAAGGGCGACGGCGCGCGAGAACGCATCGGTCATGGAGGCCTCCCGGGATCTGGTGAAGCGGTCGACGAAGCTCGGTTCAGCCTATCAGGCGTGAGCGCGTCGCCCCGTTCGAGAAAGGGGCCGAGGTCGGAGCGGCGCTCGGGTCGGCGCTCGTCGACCACCGGGCGATTTGACGCCGTTTCGCCTCTCCTGGTGGAATGCCGGGGATGACCCGGATCCGGACGATCGACCCCGACCAGGCCACCGGCCTCCTCTCCAGGCTCTATCGCGAGGCCATGGAGCGCGCCGGGAAGATCTTCAACGTCCTGCGCTGTCAGAGCCTGCGTCCCGAAGTGCTCGAGCGGTCCACCGCGCTCTACGCCGAGGTCATGCACTCCGACCGGAGCCCGCTCTCCCGGGCGCGGCGGGAGATGATCGCCACGGCCGTCTCCCGGGCCAACCAGTGCTTCTACTGAACCAGGGCGCACGCGGACGACCTCCGGGACGAGGTCGCAGGGCGGGACGGCGGCCGGGAGCTGGCGGACGCCGTGAGCACGGACTACCGGACGGCCGACCTGACGGACGCCGACCGGGCGATGCTCGACTTCGCCGTGCGCCTGACCCGCGAGCCGTGGGCGGTGGCCGACGCCGACGTGGAGGGCCTTCGCGCGCACGGCTTCGACGACGTGGCCATCCACGACATCGTCCAGGTCACCGCCCTCTTCAATTACTACACCCGCCTGGCTGACGGTCTGGGGATCGAGGGCGAGCCCGAGTGGACGCGCCGCTAGGTCCGCGGCCTCCTACGGTCGGAGACGCCACAGGCCGAAGACGGCGAGCATCGCTCCGAGCAGCAGCAGCATCCACTCCGAGAGGGTCGGGATGTCGAACGGCCCCTGGACCACCAGATTCGCCCGGGCCGCCGCGGCGGCGCCGCCGGAGATCGCGGCGCCGTCCACCGCGCCGTCCAGCGGGCTGGTGACGTTCTCGAAGGTCCCACCGCTGGAGACCGACGGCACCCGCACGGTGACGGCGAAGAGGCAGCTTCCCCCCGGACCGAGGCTGCCGCCGGTGAGGGTCAGCAGGGAATCCCCGGCGAGCTGAGAGCCGGCCCCGCAGACGTCCGCCAGCGGGGTGCCGATCGCCACGAGCCCCGGCAGGACGGCGTCCAGGTCGTCCGTGAAGGTCAGGCCGGTGAGGCCGTTGGCCGGATCGGGGTTGGTGATCTCGAAGGTGAGCACGGTCGTGAAGCCCGCCGGCACCTGAGCCATCCCGAAGCTCTTGGTGAACCTGGCGAGGGTGACGACGAGCTCGGCCGAGGCGGGCTCGGCGTCCACCGGGACCCCTTCCCGCAGGCCGGTCACCGCGCTCGTGGTGTTGACGAGCGAGCCGGCGGCCGCGTCCGCGGGCACGCGCACCGGGACCACCACGGTGCAGGAAGTGCCGGCGGCCAGGTTGCCGCCGGTGAGGCTCACCACCGACGTGCCGGAGACCTGGGAGCCCGCGCCGCAGACGTCCATCAGCGGCAGGCCTTCGGCCGCCAGACCGGGGAGCACGGCGCCCAGGTCGTCGGTGAGCGCGACGCCGGTCAGGGGGAAGGTGGAGCCGTTGACGATCGACAGCTCCATCTCCACCAGGCCGCCCGGCAGCACCGGCCCGGTCCGGAACGACTTGAGCGCCACGAAGTCCCCGACCACCACGTCGAGGGTGTCGGAGGCCGGAGGGCTCGAGCCGAGCGAGGAGATCAGGTCGCCACTGGTGTTGACGAAGGTCCCTTCCGCCGTTCCGGTGACGTCCACCTGGACGGTGCACGAGGCTCCGGCGGTCACGCCGCCACCGGAGAAGGAGACGATTCCCGCGCCCGCCGGCGCGGTGACCGTTCCACCGCAGGTGGTGATCGCAGCAGGCGTGGCCGCCACCTCCAGCCCCGCCGGCAGGTCGTCGGTGAAGCTCAGGCCGGTGGCGTCGAGGACGCTCGCTCCGTTGTCGACGGTGAACGTGAGGGTGCTGACCCCGTTCACCGGGATGGCGGCGGGCGAGAAGACCTTGGTGAACCCGGGCGGCGGCTCGATCTGCAAGGTGGCCGTGGCCGGGACGGCCACCGGCAGGCCGGCGCTCCGCAGGTCGGTGGTGGTGTTGAGGTAGCTGCCCGGCGCCGCTCCGGCGGGCACCTCCACGGTCAGGCCGAAGGTGCAGGAGCCACCGGCGTCCAGGGAGCCGCCACTGAAGCTCACCAGGGAGCCGCCGGTCAGGGCGGAGCCGGTGCCGCAGACGTCGCTCTTCGGCAGGTCGACGGCCGTCAGCCCCGGCAGCACGGCGTCCAGGTCGTCCTGGAAGGCCAGGTCCTCGGCCACGAAGCCGCCGTCGTTGGTGATGGTGAGCTCCAGCACCGCGGTGCCGGTGGCGCCCGTCGGCCCGTCGAACGCCTTGACGAAGGTGAGCTGGCTGATCTGGAGGGTGTCGGAAGCCGCCGGACCCTGCACCGGCAGACCCCCCGCGTTCCCGCTCACGGTGCTGGTGGTGTTGGCCGCCGCCGTGGCGCTCGTGCCCATGGGCACGTCGACCGTGACGTCGACGGTGCAGGACTCTCCCGGACCGAGGGTGCCGCCGGTGAACGCGAGGGTCCCGGCGCCGGCGATCTGGGAGCCGGTGCCGCAGACGTCCGTCAGGGTGCCGCTCGAGCTGGCCAGGCCGGTCAGCGCGGCGTCCAGGTCGTCCGTGAACGCGATGTCGTCGACGGTCTCCGTGGCGGAGAGGTTGGTGAGGGTGAAGCGCAGGGTCACCGAGCCGCCCGGCGGGACCGGGTCGCCGACGAACTCCTTGGACAGGGACAGGAGATCGGCGTCCAGCAACAGGCTGTCCGAGGCGTTGGGCAGGACGACCGGGGTGTCGTCGATGACGGCCTGGAAGGTAGTGGTGACGTTCGGATACTCCCCGGAGGCCGCGCCCAGCGGCACCTGCAGCGTGACGTCGACGGTGCAGGGCGAGCCGGCCGGTACCGAGCCCCCCGACAGGCTCAGGAAGGTGTTCCCCGAGAGCCCCTGGAGCACCGAGCCCGTGCCGCAGGGGTCGACGAGCGGCAGGCCGGTGGCCGCCAGCCCCGGCAGCACGTCGCCCAGATCGTCCTGGACGAGGATTCCGGAGGCGTCCGGGGCGGAGGCGGCGTTGGTGATCGTGAACCGCAGGATCACCGTGCCGCCGGGCAGCGCCGGGTCGCCCACGAACTCCTTGGTCAGCTCGAGGCCGGTGATCAGGAGGTTGTCCGTGGCCGCCAGGCCGGTCGTGGCCAGCCCGTCCACCGTGGCGGTCACGGCACTCGTGGTGTTCTGGTGGAACCCGGCGGCCGCGGCCACGGGCACCTGGAGCGTCACCGGGAAGGTGCAGGACTCTCCCGGCGCGAGCGTTCCGCCGGTGAAGCTCAGAGAGGTGGTTCCGCTGATCTGCGAGCCCACGCCGCACACGTCGTTCTGGGGCAGGCCGACGGCTGCCAGGCCCGAGAGCGCGACGTTCAGGTCGTCGGTGAACGCGATGCTCGTGGCGTCGCCGGGGGCGAGCTCGTCGTGGCTCAGAGTGAATTGCAGAGTCACCAGCTCGCCCGACTGCACCGGGTCGTCGGTGAACTCCTTGGCCAGCGTGGGCGGACCGGTCACCTCGAGGTCATCGGTCGCGGGTGGACCGGTGCGGGTGGACCCGCCCACCGTGGCCGTGATCTCGGTGGTGGTGTTGGTGTACGTGTTGGTGGTCGCTCCGGCGGGAACGTCGAGGGTCACGGTAAACGTGCATGAGGCACCCGGAGCGAGACTCGCCCCGTTCAGGATGAGGGTCACATCGCCGGTAAAGGGGAAGCCGGTGACCTGGATCAGAGTGCCGTTGCAGGCGGCCATGGGCAGCCCTTGCGCCGTGGCACCGGCCAGGAATTCGCTCAGGACGTCGTAGAAGCTGATGTCCGTCGCCCCGGAGCTCGAGCTGGTGTTGGTGATGGAAAACTCCAGGTCCACCGTGCCGCCGGCGGCCACCGGCGACGTCTGGAAGGTCTTGGTGAGCACCGGGAAGACGTCCACCACCAGGGCGTCCGAAGCGGCGGAGCCGGTCACCATCCCGCCGTTCACGGTGCCGGTCACGCTACTCGTGGTGTTGGGGTAGCTCCCCGGACCGGCTCCCGCCGGGACCTGGACGGTCACCCGGAAGGTGCAGGTCTCGCCCGGCGCGAGCGTGCCGCCGGAGAGCGTCAGCAGGTCGGTCCCGGTGAGGCTCGATCCCGCGCCGCACGGATCCGTCAGCGGGGTGTCGGTCGCCACCAGGCCGGAGAGCGTCGCGTCCAGGTCGTCGGTGAAGGCGACGCCGGTCGCCGTCTGGTTGCGGTTCAGGTTGGTGATGGAGAATTCGAGCGTCGCGCTCCCGCCGGGGAATGCCGGATCGTCCACGAAGCTCTTCTGCAGGGCCAGCTCGTCGACGACGACGTCCAGGGTGTCGCTCGCCTTGCCGCTGGTGCCGTTGGCGGACACGAGGTCGCTGGTCCGATTGTCGAAGGAGCCGACGGCCGTGGTGGTGACGTCGACGGTGAGCGTGCACGACACACCGGCGGCCAGCTCGGGAGGAGGAGGCGCCACGTTGACCCCCGAGTCATAGGCGATGGTCGTGCCTCCGGCGGGCGCCGTGAAGAATGCCAACGCCTCCCCCAACGGACAGTCCGTGGTGGCGTTGGACGGCGAGGCGATCTCGAGCCCCGGCGGCAGGGTGTCGCTGAACTCGAGCGATGAGACCGCGGAGCCGTTGAGCGTGTTGTCGATGGTGAACGTCAGGGTGCTGTCCCCGCCGAGCTGGACCATCGCCGGATCGAAGCTCTTGGAGAACCCGGGCCGGGCCGCGTCGATGGTCAGCGTCGCCGC
>JASFUJ010000066.1:0-9276 GCA_050050355.1 Acidobacteriota bacterium | reverse complement strand
CCGAGGTCCGGACCGGCGACCTGCCCCGGGTGGCGAGCCGGTACTTCGCCGACGGGGCCAAGGAGGACGCCGAGCGCTCGGTGGTCGAAGAGCTCACCGGCCCCCTGGCCGAGCGCGCCGGCGAGCTTCTGGCCGAGTACCGCGCTGCGGAGACCCTCGAAGCCCGCCTGGTCAAGGCCTGCGACAAGCTCCAGCTCATGCTCAAGGTGGCCGTCTACGAGCACTGGGGAGCCGGCGGCCTGAAGGAGTTCTGGCACAACCCCGAGAACTTCCCGGACTACGGGATCGGCGAGGTGCGGGAGCTGCTCGAGGAGCTGCGCGCGCTGCATGAGCCGCCGCGGAAGGCCCGGGCGGCGGCGTCCCTCTCCCCCCGTCAGGGTGGAAGAGGGGTCGAGGGCGAGGAGGGCGATCCAGAACGATGACTCTCCACGACCTGCCCGCTCTCAACGCCACGTTCAACGCCACCGCCACGGTGCTGCTCGTTCTCGGCTGGATCCTCATCCGGCGCGGGAACATCAAGGCCCACCGGGCGGTGATGATCGCCGCCCTCGTCTGCTCGGCGGCGTTCCTGACCAGCTACCTGATCTACCACTACCAGGTGGGCTCCGTCCGCTTTCAGGGCACGGGCGCCGCCCGCACGATCTACTTCACGATCCTGATCAGCCACACGGTCCTCGCCGCGGTCCTCCCCTTCCTGGCCGTGATCACCGTGGTACGCGCCGTCCGGGGGAAGTTCGCGAAGCACAAGGCCATCGCCCGGTGGACCCTGCCCATCTGGCTCTACGTCTCGGTGACCGGGGTGATGGTCTACTGGATGCTGTACCGGATGGCTTTCTGATCGGTGGCCGGCGGGGGCGGGGGCAAGCCCCGCCCCTACACCTGGCGCGGGCGGGGACGAGCCCCGCTCCTAACACCTGGCGCGGGCGGGGACAAGCCCCGCTCCCAGACCCGGCGTGGGCGGGGACAAGCCCCGCCCCTACACCTCGCGTGGGCGGGGACGAGCCCCGCCCCTACACCTGCGGCGCGGAGGCGGGGGCCTCGTCTCTACGGCCTCGGGTTCGGCCATCCATGACCAACCGGGTGTAGGCGAGGGGCTCGTCCCCTCGCGCCGTTTCCACTCTCGGATCCACTGGAACGGTTGGCCTCTACCGGCCTTGGGAGGGTAGGGATCGAGGGTGAGGGGGTGCTAAAATCCCCTACCACAAAACCCTGAGCTCCTCCCCGGGAGGTCCCCATGCACACACGAGTCAGCCCCGTCGTCGTCCTCGGCCTCGCCGCCCTGGTCTGGTCCTCGTTCGTCCCGCCCGCGGCCGCCGGGCCGCCGGCGGGGGCCGATCGCTCCGGCCGGATCGAGGTCATGACCCGCAACCTCTACGTGGGCGCCGACATCTTCCGGGTCTTCGACGCCACCACGCCGGACGAGCTGCCGATCGTCGTCGCCGGCATCCTCCAGACCGTCTTCGACACCGACTTCCCCGCGCGCTCGGACGCCCTCGCGGACGAGATCGCCCGCCACCGGCCACACCTGATCGGCCTCCAGGAGGTCTCGCTCATCCGGGTCCAGTCTCCCGGCGACTTTCTCCTCGGCAACCCCCAGCCGGCCGAGACCGAGCTCTTCGATTACCTGGACCTCCTCCTCGCCCGGCTCGCCGAGCGGGGCCTCGACTACCGGGTCGCCGCCGTGGTCGAGAACGCCGACGTGGAGCTGCCCTTCCTCGCCGGCATCGCCGGCGGCGTGCCGCAGCTCGACGACATCCGCCTGACCGACCGGGACGTGATCCTGGCCCGGGGCGACGTCGACACCTCGGACGCCCTGGCCCGGAGCTACGCGGTCCACTTCAGCGTCCCGTTCGGCCCCCTGACCATCGACTTCCTGCGCGGCTTCACGGCGGTCGACGCCACCGTCCACGGCCGGACGGTCCGCTTCGTCAACACCCACCTGGAGGTCGAGAGCATCGTCCCGATCGTCCAGCAGGCCCAGACCGCGGAGCTTCTCGCCGAGCTCGCCGCCGAAGAGCTCCCGGTCGTCCTCGTGGGGGACTTCAACTCCTCGCCGGACGATCCGTTCCCGGCCCCGTACGGTCAGCTCGCGGCCGCCGGCTTCACCGACACCTGGCTCCGCCGCCTCGGACGGCCGGAGGACGGCGCCACCTGCTGCTTCACCGAGACCCTCGACGATCCGAGCGCCGCCCTCACCAGCCGGATCGACCTGGTCTGGGCGCGCACCGGCTCGACGGCTCCGCCCTTCGACGCGGGCATCGGCCCGGTGCGGGCCGTCGTCGTGGGCGACGCGCTCCGCGACCGCACCGACACCGGCCTCTGGCCCTCGGACCACGCCGGAGTGGTGAGCTCCATGGTGTTGCGGTTGCCCCGGTAGCCCCCGCCGAGGGGGGAGGGGGGCGGCTCGAGCCGCTCACTCCCGCCGCAGGGCCACGGCCGGGTCGATGGTCGCGGCCCTGCGGGCCGGGAGCAGGGCGGCGGCGAGACCGGCGGTGAGGAGGACCGCCACGATGGTGGTGAAGATCCACGGGTCCCACGGCTCCACCCGGAAGAGCATGATCCGCAGAGCCCGGCCCAGGAGCAGGGCGAGCCCGAGCCCGAGGACGACCCCCACGCCGAGCTGGAACGCCCCCTGGCCCAGGACCAGACGCAGGATGTCTCGGGCACCGGCGCCCATGGCCATCCGGATCCCGACCTCGTGGGTGCGCCGCTGGACCGAGAACGCCATGACCCCGTAGAGGCCCACCACCGCGAGGAAGAGGCCTGAGACACCGAAGACGGCGAACAGGGTGCTGAAGATGTCCAGGAACCACATCTGCTGGTCCGCCACCTCGGTCATGGGGCGGACCCAGTAGATCGGCAGGTCCGGGTCGAACGCCGCGACCGCTTCGCGCACCGCGGGGGTGAGGGCCATGGGCTCCCCGCGGGTCCGGACGGCCAGTGACACGAACCGGTCGTCGCTCTGGGAGAGCGGGATGTAGATCCCCTCCCGGTCCTCGTCCTGTGGACCCCCGAGGACCATGTCCGGCACCACGCCGACGATCGTTCTCCAGGGCTCGGCCTCCTCTCCTTCCTCTCCATCCGGCCGGTCTCCCAGCCGGATCCGCCGGCCCACGGGATCCTCCCCGGGGAAGAACCGCTCGGCGAACGGGCGATTGACCAGCGCCACCGGCCGTCCGTCCCGGCGGTCGTGGGCGTCGAACGATCGGCCGCTCAGGGGACCCACCCGGAAGGCCTCGAACGCCCCGGGCGTCAGCGCCACCCGGCGGGACAACGGCAGGTCCTCTCCGTCGGCGTACGCCTCCCCGCCGAGGGCGAATCGGGTCCGTCCGGTGCCGCCCACCGGGAGGGCCGTGGTCAGCCCGGCGGCCTCGACCCCCGGCTGCTCCTCCAGCCGCTCCCGGAGGCCCTCGAAGAAGCGCACCCGGGCTTCCGGCGTCGGGTATTCGCTCTCGAACAGGCCGATCCGGGCGGTGAAGACGCCGTCGATCGGGAAGCCGTAGTCCACGGTCCTGAGCTGGATCACGCTCTTGACCATGAGGCCGGTCACCACCAGCAGGCCGCAGGAGATGGCGATCTCCGCCACCACCAGACCTCTGGCCAGCCGGCCGAGCCGGAAGCTGGAGGCTCCACGGGTCTCGTCCTTGAGGACCTCGCCGGCGCGGGAGCCCGACGCCTGGAGGGCCGGCAGCAGTCCCGAGAGGAGCGTGGCGGCGGCGGTCAGCCCGGCCACGAAGAGCCCCACCCGCAGATCGATCCCGAAGTGGATCCAGTAGGGCGGATCGGTGGCCTGGATCACCCGGTCGAAGATCTCCGTACCGGCCGCGGCCAGCGCGAGGCCGAAGACCGCGCCGGCGACGGCCAGGACCAGGGCTTCCGACAGGACTCCGAGGATCACCCGGAGACGGCCGGCCCCCAGGGCCGACCGCACGGCCACCTCGCGGCTCCGGAGGGCGCTCCGGGCCAGCAGGAGGTTCGCCACGTTGGCGCAGGCGATGAGGAGCACTCCCAGCACGCCGACCAGGAAGGTGTAGAGCAGGCCGACCGCCTCTTCGCCCACGAACTCCAGCGTGTACGGCTTGACCACCGCGCCGACCCCTTCGTTGGTCTCAGGATAGACCTCCGCGAGCCGCCCGGCGATGGCGGACATCTCGGTCCGTGCCCGTTCGAGCGTGACGTCGTCCCCGAGTCGCCCGAAGACCTCCAGGGTCTCTCCTTCGCCCCGCTCCAGGGTCGCCGGATCGAGCCGCAGGGGGAGCCAGAGATCCTGGAGCACCGGAAACCGGAATCCCTCCGGCATCACCCCGATCACCGTCGTGGGCTCGCCGTTGATCCGGACCGACCGGCCCACGACGTCCGGGTCGCCCCGGAACCGGTTCTGCCAGACCTCGTGCCCGAGCACCACCACCGCTGCAGCCCCGGCGCCTTCCTCCTCCGGTCGGAGGGTCCGTCCGAGCGCGGCTTGCACGCCCAGGAGCTCGAAGGCGTTCGCCGTGATGAACGCTCCGTCATAGCGCTCCGGGCGCCCTTCGGTACCAGCCAGGTTGGCGGTACCCGAGTAGAAGGCCGCCAGAGCTTCGAACGAGGACTGCTGCTCGCGCCAGTCGAGGAAGTCGTGCAGCGTGACCTCCATGCTGTCGATGCCCTCGGACGGGTTGTTCCGCTCCAGGTGCATCAGACGATCGGCCTCCTCGAACGGCAGGTCGCGGAGTGCTCCCCGGACGATGCTGTACATGGTGGTCGTCAGGCCGATGCCCAGGGTCAGGGCCAGGATCGAAACCGCCGACAGGGCCGGGTTGCGCCGCAGCGAGCGGCTGCTGAGGCGAACGGTACGGATCAGCTCCTCCATCATCGGTCTCCTCCGAGGGGCGGTTGCCGGAGCGATGGGCTCCCTTTGCTCTCCGGGCTCTCTGCCAGGGGGTACGAGCGAGAGAGTGTCTCTGTTTCGGAGCCTTGATCTTCCGGGGTGATCCAGGCCTTCCCCGGCCCGTCAGGAGTTGCATGCCAGGTGTTTCGAGACTTGCGCTGTCCCAAATTCGCAGTGAATGTGCACTATAAGAGCACCGAAAGCGAAGTATGCGTAGACCTTCCGTTATCCAGGCACGGCTAAACGTTGCGCGGCAAGAATTGTCCGTATTTTTGATCGCCTTACTGACGATTGCCGTGGGGATCGGTGCGAGCACCGCCGTGTTCAGCCTCTTCGAGGCCGCCTTTCTCCAGAGCATCCCCGGACGCAACCCGGACCGCCTGGTTTCGGTCTTCGAGAGCGACGAGAAGAACGCCGGCGCCGCCGGGTACTTCTCCAACTACTTTCCGGTGTCCCACCCGAACTTCCGCGACCTCCGGCAGGCGCAGGAGGTCTTCACGGATCTCGCGGCCTACTCCTGGATGCGCGCCAACCTGTCGAGCGAGGACGGCCGTCCCGAGGAGGTCTACGGCGAGCTCGTGAGCGGAAACTACTTCGAGGTCTTCGGGATCGACGCCGCGGTGGGGCGCACGTTCCTGCCGGAGGAGGATGCGGTCCCCGGCCGGCATCCGGTCATCGTGATCAGCCACGGGCTCTGGTCGCGTCGATTCGGCTCGGACCCCGACGCGGTCGGCGCGACTCTGAGCGTCAACGGCCAGCCGATGAAGATCGTCGGCGTCGCCGCGGAGGGCTTCAAGGGCCCGAATCGCCTGTTCCCCCACGACTACTGGATCCCCGTGGCGATGCACGCCCAGGTGTACGCCCAGAGCGCGGCGGTCGATCGCCGGGATGCCCCGCTCTTCAAGCTGGTCGGCCGACTGAAGCCGGGAGTGGAGATCGGCCGGGCGCGGGCCGCCTTCGAAGGCCTGGCCCGCAACCTCGAGCGCGAGTACCCGGCGGTCAACCGGGACATGGCGTTCGAGCTGGTGCCTCTCGAGCGAGCCCTGATCGACCCGAACCAGCGCCGGACCCTGTTGCGGGCGGGCCTCCTCCTCGTGGGGGCCGTGGGGCTGGTGCTGCTGATCACCTGCGCCACCCTGTCCAACCTGCTCCTCGCCCTCGCCACCGGCCGGCGCAAGGAGATCGCCGTGCGGCTGGTGCTCGGCGCGAGCCGGGGGCGGGTCTTCCGTCAGCTCCTCGCCGAGAGCCTGGGGTTCGCCCTGCTGGGGGGAGCGCTGGGGCTGGTCCTCGGCGTCGTGGGAGCCCGTCTGCTCTGGACGCTCCGTCCCCCGATCTACTCGGAGACCGCGCTCGATCTGAGCCTCGACCTGCGGGTGCTCGGGATCACCTTCGGGGTGACCCTGGTCACGGGCGTCCTGTTCGGTCTGGCTCCGGCCTTCCAGGCGTTCGTGGACGACCTGGTCACGCCGTTGAAGCCGGCCGGCGGAGGGGACCAGGGTGGTCACCTCACCTTCAGGTTCCGCAACGTCCTGGTGATGGGCCAGGTGGCCCTCTCCCTGGTCCTGCTGGTCCTCGCGGGCCTCTGCTTGCGCAGCATGCAGGTCTCCCGCCAGACGGACCCCGGGTACGCCGCGGAGGACCTGTTCGTGGTGACCCTGGATCTCGGAGCCCAGGGGTACGGGGAGGACGAGTCGAGGGGACTGTTCCGCGAGATCGTCCGGAGGGCGGAGTCGATCGTCGGGACCGGCGGAGTCGCCCTGGGCCGCAACTACCCCCTCGATCCGGGGGGCGCCATCTCCACCGTCCGGGTGGAAGGGGTGGAAGCCCGCGAGGACGGCCAGGGCGTCTACGTCCGCGAAGACCGGGTGGACAGCGGGTACCTGGACACCCTGGGGGTTCCCCTGGTGCGGGGCCGGACCTTCGACCCGATCCTCGACGACTCCGAGGCACGGCCGGTGGCGATCATCAACGAAGAGATGCAGGAGCGGTTCTGGCCGGACGAGGATCCGGTGGGACGGCAGTTCCGGACGGGGACCGACGCCCGGCCGGTGACGGTCGTCGGGGTGGTGGAGAACGGTCGCTACGTGAGCCTCGACGAGACCCCGCAGCCCTACTACTTCCTCCCGCTGGACCAGAGCTTCGCCAGCCGGCTCACGCTCTGGGTCCGCAACGGATCCCCCGACACGCCGCAGCGGCTCCGCGAGGCGATCCGGGCGGTCGAGCCGGACGTTCCGCTGGTCAAGCTGCGCTCGGTCCCGGACGTGATGCAGGACTCGTTGTGGAGGCAGCGACTGACCACGACCCTGCTCGTCGCCTTCGGGCTGGTGGCCCTCCTCCTGGCGACCGCGGGGATCTACGGCACGATGGCGTACTCCCTCGGCAAGCGTCGCAGGGAGCTCGGCATCCGCATGGCCCTCGGCGCGGAGCGTCGCGACCTGGTCCGCATGATCGTGGGGGAGGGTCTGAAGATCGTCGCCGTCGGAATGGCCGCCGGAGTGGTGGCCGCGCTGTTCGCGAGCCGCCTGCTGGCCGGGCTCCTCCACGGGATCGAGCCGTTCGATCTCACCTCCTTTCTCGCCGTCTCCGCCCTGCTGCTGGTCACCGCCCTGCTCGCGTGCTCGACCGTCGGCTGGAGGAACCTGCAGTCTGACCCGAGAACCGCCATGGAGCTTTGACCGATGAACCGAACCCCGGAGAGATCGAGCCCCCGTCCGCGTGGACTCCCAGGATCACTCGTCGTCCTCCTGGCCATGGCGATGGCCTGGGGGTGCGGCGGTGGCGCGGCGGACGAAGAGACCTCCCCGAGACCCATGCCCCGGGTGCCCCAGCCGCTCGTCCTCACCGAGACGGAGGACGCCCCGGTGGCCAGGATCTACGAGGCGGCCTGCGCCCCATGCCACGGCCTCGAGGGGCGTGGCGACGGCCCGGTCGCCGCGCTGCTCACACCGCGGCCCACGGACCTCACCCGAGGCCGCTTCAAGTACCGGAGCACGCCGTCGGGCACCCTCCCTCCGCGGGAGGACGTGGAGCGGGTCATCCGCCGGGGGATCCCCGGCTCGTCCATGTCGGGCTGGGAGGAGTTCCTGGACGATCGCCAGATCGCGGGGCTCGCCGTGCTCGTCCTGGGCATGGCCGGGACCGACGGAGAGTCCGGCGGGGATTCGCCGGATCCGGTTCCGATTCCCGTGGAGCTGGCGCCGGACCTGGAGCGCGGCCGGGAGGTCTACGACGAGCTGGGCTGCGGCACCTGTCACGGGGAGGCCGGGCGGCTCGAGTCCGCCCCGCTGGAGTCGTTCGCCGGTGCGGACGGCCATCCGGTACGGGCCACGGACCTGCGCCGGCCGTGGGAGTTCGGCGGCGGGAGCGAGGCGGCGGACGTGTACCTCCGCGTGGTCAACGGGCTGGAGGGGACGCCGATGCCGCCGTACCGCGGCACCGCCCCGGAGAGCGACCTCTGGCACCTCTCCCACTACGTGCAATCGCTGGCGCGGGAGCCGGTCTGGAGCCCCGAGGCCGATCCCGCCACCGTGGCCGCCGCGACCGACGTCTCGGCTCTGGATCCGGTCGAGCGCGGGCGCCGCCTGGCCGAGTCCATCGGCTGCGCCCTGTGCCACTCACCGATGCGCGAGGACGGCTCCACCGTCGAGGAGCTGCTGTACGCCGGCGGGCTCAAGCTCGAGGTCGGGCCCTACGGCACGGTCGTGTCGACCAACCTCACCTCCGACCCGGAGACCGGCCTCGGGTCGTGGAGCGACGAGGAGATCCGGAAGGCGCTCGTCGAGGGGGAGGGGCGCAACGGCCGTCGCCTCCTCCCGTTCGCCATGCCCTGGGTCTCCTTCGCCACCCTGGAGGACGAGGACGTCGACGCCATCATCGCGTACCTGCGGACCCTGCCTCCCATGGAGAACCGGGTGCCGCCGCCGGAGCGCCTCCCCTGGACCGAGTACATGTGGGAGAAGTTCCAGATCCTGGTGCTCGGCCGCGAGTTCACGGTCGTCACCTTCCCGGGCAACGCCGGGAGCGCGCCGATTCCGAAGTCCGAAGGAGGCAGTCATGGCTAGCCGGATTCGCAAGTGGCTGAAACGGATCGGCCTCGGTCTGCTGATCGTGGTGCCGGTGCTCTTTGTGCTCTTCCTCCACTTCATGCCGCCCATCGACCTGATGCCGCCGGAGATGTTCATCAGGGTCTACATGGAGGGGCCGCCGGACCTCTCGCACATCGAGGATCCGACGGAGAGGGCTCTGGCCGAGCACGGACGGTACCTGGTCCTCTACACCGGCTGCTCCAACTGTCACACCTGGGGCTCGTACACGCGGGACTACATGGGAGGGGGGGTGCAGTTCGGCTGGCGCGGCTACGGGACGGTCGTCTCGAGCAACCTGACCTCCCATCCCGACCTGGGTCTCGG
>JASFUJ010000065.1:0-9293 GCA_050050355.1 Acidobacteriota bacterium | reverse complement strand
TCGCCGCCGCCCTCGCCCTCGCCCTCGCCCTCGCCACCGTCCTTCCGGCCGCCTCCTCCGACGCTCCGTCCGCCGCGGGGCTTCTCTCGCGCTCGATCGCCCACCACGACCCGGACGGGGTCTGGGGCGAGCGGGTGGTCCAGGTGGTCGTCCGGAGCGAGCTGTCCGAGGAGCTGGCCGCCCGCCGTGGCACGTCGGGCACCGTGCGCCGGGCGGTGATCGATCCGACCTCGGGCCGGTTCGCCGTCTCCTACGAGCAGGGGGACGCCCTGGTGGAGATCTCCGTCGCCGGGGACCGGGCCACGGTCACCGTGGACGGACGGTCGGACCTGTCGGCGGAGGAGCTGGAGCGCTACGGCGCGGCGCCGCCCCGACCGCTCGTCCTGCGCGACTACATGAGCTACCTCTACGGCCTGCCGATGAAGCTGCGCGACCCCGGGACCAACCTCGACCCGGCGCCGGAGCGCACCACCTTCCAGGGGCGGGACGTGTGGGCCCTGCGGGTGACCTATGACGAGTCGGTGGGGAGGGATACCTGGTACTTCTACCTGGACCCGGAGACGGCGGCGCTGGTGGGTTACCGCTTCTATCACGACGAGGCGGCGGGCGACGGCGAGTACATCGTGCTCGAGGACGAGATCTCCGCGGGCGGTCTCCGGCTGCCCAGGGTGCGTCACTGGTACACCAATCCGGACGAAACCTATCTCGCCACCGACACGCTGGACGAGCTGCGGGTGTTCTGATGCGGGGGGGGGAGGGGTGGCTGCGTGGGTGACGGGGGACGCCCGCCGGCGCGGACGACCCCCGGGGGATTGCCCGATCACCAGTTGGTGCAGGTCTCCGGGTCGAAGTAGAGGGTCCAGCCCTCGGGCACGGAGCACGGGCTGCTGAACTCCTGGCACTCGCCGGTCTGCTCGTTCTGCGCCCAGACCGTGATCTGGATGCACTGGTTCAACGGCTCCTGGATCAGCAGGTCGTCCAGGGTCCCGTCCTGGCCGTTCTCGGCGGGCACGAGGTCCTGTGCGGGGGCCGCCGGGGCGTCCGGCTGGGCGGCGAGCGCCGGCGTCCAGCAGACGGCGGCGAGAACCAGGCAGAGGAAGGCGGTCGTGGCGGTCTTCAGAGCTCTCATGGGTCCTCCTTGCGGATGGGGACCGGCCGTCGCCGCTCCGGCGGATCCGGAGCGGTGTGCGGCGGTCCGAGAATCAGGTGAGGAGAGATCGCTCTCTCCACCAAGCTCGGTGCAGCGCCGCCGGCGATCGTGACTCTGTAAGATCGGCCGGCCATGTCGCTCTCCCTGGTCGCCACGTGTCCGCTCGGAGTGGAAGAGCTGCTGGAGCGGGAGCTCCGGGAGCTGGGGGTGCGCGGGATCCGCCGCGGCCGGGCGGCGGTGACCTTCGCCGGGAGCTGGCGGGAGGTCTACCGGGCGAACTGGCGTCTGCGCACCGCCAACCGGGTGCTGGTGGAGCTCGGGACCTGGGACGGAACGACCGGGGAGTCGCTGGCCGCCGGGGCGGAGGAGCTGGTCCGGAGCTCCCGGGAGTGGGACGGGCTCTCCGCGAAGGCGCTGTTCGCTCCGGGGGCCACCTTCTCCATCCGCGCCACCTCGGCGCGCTCGCGCCAGCGTGACTCCCGGTGGATCGGGCTGAAGGTCAAGGACGGCCTGGTGGACGCCCAGCGCCATCGGTACGGCCGGCGGGCCTCGGTCGAGCGGAGCGCTCCCGACCTGGGGTTCCGGGTGCGGCTGGACCGGGACCGGGCGAGCTTTCTGCTGGACACCTCGGGGGCTTCGCTCGACCACCGCGGGTACCGCCTCGAGGCGGGGCCGGCGCCGCTGCGCGAGCACCTGGCGGCGGCCTGCGTGCTGGCGGCGGACTGGGACGGCGCGGGGCCGGTGGTGGATCCCATGTGCGGGGCGGGGACCCTGCTGGCGGAAGCGGCGGCCTGGGCTCTGGGGCTGGCGCCGGGCCGGTTGCGCTCGGCGCTGACCGAGTGGGCCCTGGCGCGGCTGCCCAACTTCGACTCCGGGCTCTGGCACGCGGTGCGCCGGGAAGCGATTCCGGCGCCGGGCCGGCCGGGTCGGTCCGATGGACCAGCCGGCTCGGATCGGGAGCTGCGTCTCGTCGGGATCGACCGGGACCGGGAGGCGCTCCGCGCCGCGCGGTCGAACCTGGACCGGGCGGGGCTGTCCGGGACGGCGACCCTGGTGGAGGGGGACGGCTTCGCCTACGAGCCGCCGCCCGGTCCGGGCCTGCTGGTGGTCAACCCGCCCTACGGTGAGCGGATCGGGGAGGAGCGGGCCCAGTGGTCGCGGCTGGGAGATCTCATGAAGCAGCACTACACCGGGTGGCGGGCCGTGGTCCTGGCGGGGGACGAGGGCAAAGGCAAGCACATCGGCCTCAAGCCCCGGCTGCGCCTGCCGGTCAGGAACGGCCCGCTCGACGCCCGGATCCTGGTGTTCGACCTGTACTGAGGCGGGGTCGTCTTGACATTCCCTCGACCTTGAGTTAATAAGGCATATTCGAGCTTCTGGAGCAATCGACGGGCTGATCACCTGAAAGGGGCGTCGTGGACCTTGGGGTTCTGTTGCGGGGCGAGACCCGGAGGCTGAGCACCCATCGCTCGGGGGAGCACCGCGCCCCGGCGCGTCCCGTGAGACCGGACTGTCAGCAGGATCACGGCGCCCGTTCAGACGCCGAGCCCCGCACCCACCACCATGGCCAACGCGATGTTCCTCAACGCGATGCCCTTCCGCATCGCCGTCAACCTCAACTCGGAGCTCGACAATCACCACCTCGACCCCATCGAGGTCGCGGAGGGCGGCGCCGAGCTGAAGAGCTGGCCGGCGCCCATCGATTCGTTTCCCGCGCGGGGAGTGTTCGGTGGGGACGACGAAACGAACTACCTGGTGGTCCTGTCCGAAGGCTCTCCGCAGCCGACGGTGTGGGAGATCCGTTCCACCGTCAGCATCACCCTGGACCTCTACCTCTACGTCATGGATGCCCGGGTGGCGGGGGTGAGCCAGACCGGTTCGAGCGAGGGCATCGTGGTGCAGCCCGCTTCGCCGGAGATAGCCGCCAGTCTGCTGCGCAGAGTGCCCGCGGCGCGGTTCTGAGCCCTCCCGACCGTCCCACCAACCCCCTCGGGCACGATCCGGCCGCCGGCGCGGAGCCCCGATCCCGGCCCCGATCCCGATCCCGGTCCATTCCTTCCCGCCCGGAGGCGCCATGAGCTCGATGCTCTTCCTGATCAACTGGTCTCCCGACAGCGTCACTCCGACGCTCAACCAGGGGATGCTCACCTCGATCAAGCCCAGCTCCGCGACGTACGAGTACTACCCCTACCAGATCACCGTGCCTCGCGACGCTTCCGGTCCAGGGGAGCCCGGCGAGTGGGGCAACGTCAACAGCCTGGTGGTCAAACACTCGGGCAGCAGCGGCAGCCAGGTCTACAACGATCTCGCGGATCCGGAGGGAGCCGAGCCGAACACCGACCTCCTGCTCTGGATCTTTCCCGAGTTCATCGTCTTTTCCCAGCGTGAAACGCAGCTCGGTAGCCCCGTCTACCCGGGCACCGCGTCCACCTCAACCTGACGGCGCTCGCGCCGGCGACCAAGGAGTCTCGGAATGGCCAAAGCGTATTTCATCAACAGCACACCCACCAACGTCAAGGTCGTGCTCAACGGAGGCGACCAGCACAAGCTCGATCCCATCTCGGTCAGCGCTCAGGGGACCGCCGTGACCGGGCCCGCGTGGGCGGCCGACATCAAGGCGTTCCCGAGCCCGGACGTGTTCAGCGGCGACGGGAAGGACAACGAGGTGCTGTTCAGCTCCGAGCAGAGCGGCAAGACGCGGCGATACAGCATCGAATCCACCGTGTCGGTCACGCTCGACCTCTACTTCTTCATGTTCGAGGACACGATCATCGGTGAGGACCAGACCGGTTCGTCCAAGGACATCAAGATCGTGAAGGTCGAGACCCTCGACGAGGAGTTGTGACATCGGGCTCGGTCCGCCGCGCCCCGACCGCGGCGCGGCGGACCGAGCCTGCAGTGGCCTCCTGAACGGTCGGAGGCACTCGCCCGGTCCGTTCGTCCTCTCGTCCCAACGGTTGCGATTCCCGCGAGGTACGCGCCCATGCCCGACACCTACCTTCTGAACGGCACCGTGAGCTCGGCGACCGTCACGGTCAACGGCGGGAGCCAAATCCGGCTCGATCCGCTCGACTTCAGCGCCCAGCAGCCCCCGATGCAGACGGCGAAGCTCGGGCTGGCCGCCAACCCGGCTCCGGACACCCTGGGACGCGGCGCGAACGAGGTGGTGGTGAACCTCGGCGGGAGCTCCACCACGTGGAAGGTGGTGCTCGGGGCCGAGGTCAACCTGGCCCTCGACGTGCAACTGGTGATCTTCGCCAACGAGCTGCAGCCGCGCAACACCATCGGCACGGCCGGGTTCACCGTCACCAAGGAGAGCGTCCGGACCGTGGAGGTCCCGGAGCCCCCGGAGCCCGACGACGGCCGGCGGCTCCGCAAGCCGCCGCCCGTGCGCGGAGAGACGGCGGACGAGCTGACCTTCACCCTGCTCGCCTCCGATTCCAAGGGCGCCCTCTACGAGGCCGGCGCCGGAACGGGCGACGGCGTGACGCGGCTCGACTACTACCTGTTCCTGTCCGAGGGATCGTCGCCCCCCCAGACGCTGAGCCTCCAGGAGAGCTGGGACGACGTCGGCGCCTACGTCTTCCTGGACGCGAAGGTGGCCCCGCAGGACCTGCTCGCCGAGCTCGGCGAGGTGCTGACCCACGAGGGCACGACCTTCTCGCGCCTGGCCTGGCGTCATGCCGCCGACTCCTACGATGTCCTCGAGGCCTCCACGGCCTCGGCGGTGGCGGAGAACGCGAGCTTCGCCATCGGCCTCTGGAGCTTGCTGATCCGCCGCAACACCACCCTCGAGCTCGACGCCGACGCCCCCGGCGTGCGCCTGCGCAAGGCCTCCGGCGAGGACACCCTCTCGGTGCTGTTCGGAACCCAGGTCATCGGCACGAAGCTCGAGGAGATCCTGCTCCCCTTCGACGGGCTGGACCGCGGCGGCCTGACCTTCGCCTGGGACTGGGATCAGTACCGGCTGGAAGAGGACCTGGGAGGGAACCTCAGAGTCTTCTTCGGCGCGGACGCCGAGTCCGCCCAGGTGGCCCGGTATCCGTTGTTCACGCCGGCGCCCGACCCCGGTCCGCGGCCGGTGATCGATCTCTACTTCTCCGTCTACCTGCAGCCGCTCGCCCCGCTGGACGGGGACCGGACGCGCCTGGCCCTCGATCTCGACCAGCCGAACGACCTCCAGTCCCACTACCTGTCCAGCACCACCAACGCCCCGGTCGGGCTCAAGCCGGTGGCCCCGGCCGACGGCGGCCTTCCGGCGGGCTTCGGCTTCGCCAGGAACACGGGCCAGGAGGCGTCGGACCGCTACCTGTGCCCGGTGGGGGAGTACGAGGTCCAGGCCCTGGAGAGTGGCGACGGCGAGGAGCGGATCCAGATCCGCGGCGGCACCGCCGGCACCGAGTACGTGCTGGTGGAGCCCGGCGACCGGCTCCGCTTCCAGAACGGCGAGCCGGCCTTCGCCGCCGGCTACACGCCCGACGGCGGTTCCCGGACCGAGCTGGACGACGCGCTCACGACGAGCTGGGTGCGGGTGCTGCGCCAGGGCGCCGCCGCCGACGACGCCGAAGTGGTGCAGACGAGCTACTGCGCCCAGTCCTCGGCGTCCACCTATTTCGGCGCCGAGGCCGATCGGGACGCCGCGCGCTACGACTACCCCATCGCGGTCGGAGCCAGCCTGGTGCGCTTCGCCGACGCCGTCGACGACGTGGCCTTCCCCATGCTCCCGTACGGCGGGGTCTTCTATGAGGACGAGGAGAAGGGCATCCCCAACCCCAACCCCGATCTGTCGGCGCAGGAGCTGCAGGCGATCGAGCGGCAGGTGGTGGCTCCGGACCGGCGCGCGGTGCTCGAGCCCCGGTTCGACCAGACGTACGGGCCGATCTTCTTCGACACCTCGACCAACGTCGCCTTCGACGGCGGCTACGCACGGACGCCCCTGGGACTGCTGGCCGGGCTCAATCCGAGCTCCGGCGGCGATCCGCCCGCAGGCACCATCCAGAGCATCCTCCTGGCGCGCAGCCCGCAGAACCGGGACCAGTACCTGTCGCTCGACGCCGGCGCCGACGGCGTGGTCAACCCGCTGTTCTCCAACATCGTCCTCGACGACGAGCTCTTCCTGGTGGCCACCGACCAGAGCTCCCTCCAGCCCTTCTCCAACAAGATCCAGCTCGGCGACTTCACCTTCCAGGTCGACCTCGGCGACTCCGAGACCCAGGCCATCGCGGTGTTCAAGTTCGTGCCCGGCGTCTCCGCCCGGACGCTGATCGGCGACACCGATGCCTGGAACCTGCTCATCGGAGAGGTGACCCCCGAGAAGGTGGCCGCCATCCAGGCGCGGCTCGAGAGGTACCTCGAGGCGGCCGACGACGGGGGCGATCTGTTTGCCGCCTTCCGCCGGATGATCGACGATCCCAACTGGAACGGGTTGCTGATCTTCAACGTGCCCCTCGACTACCAGGCGCTCCCCCTCGACATCCAGATCCTGCTCGGCGGCATCCAGGGTCCGCTCCGCGCCCATCACTTCGGCGTCACCATCAACCAGGTGGTGGATCACGCCGACGATACGCTGCTCGACCACAGCTCGCTGTTCTCGGTGATCCACTACGAGGAGGACTTCCGGCCGCCGGAGGAGTTTCCCGACTTCCAGGTGCTGCTGCTCAACGTGCGCTACGCCAACAGCGAGCTGGCGGTGTTCGACTCCCGGATCGCGTTCAGCATCGAGCGCCTGTTCCGCAGCCCGGTGACCCTCGAGGTGGCGCCGACGACCGACTTCAAGGACACAGGGACCATCGTCATCGACGGCGTCTACACCCTGTTCGAGGACGGCACCGGCTCGCTGGTCTTTTCCACCGACGAGCTGCGCAGCTACGTCTACGACGTGGACGAGGACGTGCTGCGGATTCCGGTGGCCCAGTCGGTGACCGAGGCCACGCTGGTGCCGATCGAGCAGCAGGTCGATGGGGGGACGACGATCGCCACCTCCAGCTTCGAGCTCGACGGCCTGCTGGCGCTGAACGACGACGTGGGCGGCGACCTGTTCTCCTACGGCGAGATCGAGGACGACGTTCCCGTGGACGGGCTGGCCCTGGCCGGGTACGCCTTCGCCATGAAGACGGAGATCCAGGGCAACGACGCCAAGCTCTCGAGCGTCGAAACCGACCTCTCGGGCATGCAGGTGGACCAGCAACTGAGCCAGGCCCGCGACCACAGCCTGGAGCAGACCTTCCCGACCGTCATCGAGGCCGTCACCGAGAGCCCGGAGGGGCTGCGCCCGGTCGAGGACGGACAGTGGCAGGTGTCGGTCGAGGACGAGGACTTCACCGCCGCGCCGATCTACAGCCTGACCTTCGATGTGCCGCTGGGCCGGCTCGGCGCGTTGCTGTCCAGCAAGAGCGACCTCACGGCGCAGCTCGACGTCGGCTGGGTGCCGGGCGGAGACGCGGGTACGGACGACGAGGTCGGGCTCGTCCTGACCCTGCCGGCCGAGGTCGCCGGCCCCGGCGGCTTCCGGTTCGAGGGCATCATCTCCTCGAGCTTCGACTCCGTGCAGCTCTACCGGTTCGAGCTCAATCCTTCCGGCGCCGAGGACGGCGAGGACGACACCCTCTCCATCTACGCCCTCCTCTTCGTGCACTACCAGGGCATGCTGCTCAACCTGCTGTTCAACTACAGCACCGGGCCCAAGGACCTGGGGCTGTTCGGAGGCCCGGGCGATCCGGGGGGCGACAACGCCCTCTTCTTCGTCGGCGAGTCGGTCGACGAGAAGTGGAACGGACCGACCGTCAGCGTGCTGTTCGAGGGTGTTCCGATCGTCTTCCTCGGCCGGTCCTACAAGATCGAGACCGACCCCACCGACCCCAACGTCATCGACGACGTCTTCGACGCGCTCAACCCCCTGACCGACAAGACGGTCGAGCAGTTCGTCAACCTGGTCTACGCCAACTCCTCCCTGTACAACTCCGACGCCGGCATCGCCTTCGCCCTCAAGTTCAAGTTCAAGAGCCTCGACCTGACCGCGGTGCTCCACGACTCGTCCTTCTATGGTGCGCAGATCGAGCTGACCCCGGAGGAGAACGGCAACGGCAACGGGAACGGAAACGGAAACGGGAACGGGAACGGGAATGGAAACGGCGATGGGGGCGACGAGACCGCCCTGGTGGCCGCCGGGAGCTCGGCCCTCGCGGAGCGGGAGGAGAAGAAGAAGGGGTTCCTGGAGCAGGTCGAGGGCTTCACCTTCACCATCATCTACCGCAAGGTGAGCGACGAGGTGGGGGTCTGGTCCGCCGACATCTACCTCGATCTCGGTCAGATCAACATCGGCGCCTTCCAGCTCTCGCTGCCCAACTTCAGCATCGGGATCTGGACCAACGGGGACTGGCGGTTCGCCATCGGGTGGCCGTTCGGCGAGGAGGACAACCACCCGATCACCGTCCAGTTCCAGGCCGGACCGGTGCCGGTGATCGTCAAGGCCGGCTTCTACCTGGGCAAGCTGAGCAGCGCCGCGGCGCCGGAGGAGTTCGGCACCGAGTTCAACCTGATCTGGACCTTCGGCGTGGGGCTCGCCGGCGGCGTCGGCAAGGAGTGGGAGTCGGGGCCCATGAAGGCCGAGGCGAGCCTGATCCTGGGGCTCACGGTGCAGGGGTTCCTCGCCTCCTACACCGGCAAGATGACCGAGGACGGGGTCGACTACTGGTGGTGGGGGATCAGCCTCTCGCTGACCGGCCGGGTGGCCGGCGAGGTCGATTTCAAGGTGATCGCCGCCGAGCTGTCGCTCACCATCACCATCGCCGTCGCCTTCGCCATCGAGACCGCCCACAGCTCGCCCCTGAAGCTGACCGCCGGCGTCAAGGTCGAGGCGTCGGTGAAGATCTTCTTCGTCAAGATCTCGTTCTCGTTCGAGATCACCCTGGAGATCTTCTCCTTCACCTTCGGGAGCGGGCCGGTGGCCATGCTGGACGGTCCGAGCCCCGACGCGGTGCTCGACGCCGCGCGGGAGCTCGGCGTCCCGGTGGCGGTGCGGCGGCTCGATCCGGACCTGGTGCGCGCGGTGCGCCGGCGCGCCGCGGCGGTGGCGGCCCGGGCCGAGGGCGCGGCCCACTCCGTGGAGCTCGGGGAGCCGACCCCCCTCGCCATCGAGTTCGTG
>JASFUJ010000064.1:0-9408 GCA_050050355.1 Acidobacteriota bacterium | reverse complement strand
TCCGGGTCACCGACGACGGCACCGGTGAGCTGCGCTCCACCGACACCGTGGTTGTGAGCCCGAGCGCCTGCGGCCCCCCGTACTGCTAGGAGTCTGCGCGGCAGGACCACGCGGCCGCGCGCACGGGTCTTCCGCGCGCAGCTCCAAGGCGCGACGAGGAGGCGATTCGAAAGCATCGTCGACGAGGAGCAACGCCGGAGATGGCCGGAACCCCCGTGCGCCCAGAGGGTTGCGGCGGCCCTCTCCGGGTCGATTCTCGGCTGCGTCGCAGGTCGCTCCTCAACGATGCTACGGCATCGCCTGCGTCGCGAGCGCCTTGCATCCGAACCTGCGGCGCTCGCAACGCGGCCGCGTGGTCCCGCCGCGCAGACTCCTAGGAGCTCGGAGCGAGCCCGAGCTCGTGCCGACCGGATCGGGATCGGCCGAGTCGGCGGTTCAGCCCTCTCCCTCTCTCGGCACGGCCGGGGAGGGAGGGGGACCCGGCGTGCTAGGCTGCGGCCTCGGCCCGGACAGGTGCATCCGTTTCGATCGACGCGCTCCGCTCGGTCGACGCGATCCCGGGCAGTGGCTCGGCCCAGTCCAGAAAGGGGAGTCTCGTGTCCGGATCCGGTTGCCTTCTTCCGACCTCCACGCGGGCTTGGGTGGCTCTCGCCTTCATGATCGCCCTGGCGGCTCCCGCCGCCGCGGACACCTCCTACGTCGACGGTGGTGGTGCCTGTGACGGGCTCGTCCCGTGCTTCACCACGATCCAGGCGGCGGTCGTCGCCACGGCGCCGCCGGCCGAGATCTTCGTCTTCCCGGGGACCTACATGGAGACCGTCGACCTGGCGCTGATGAACGGGGGGGTCAAGGGCGACATCTCCCTGGTCACGGTCGACGCCGTGGGCACCCCGACCCCGGGCACCGCGTCGATCGAGCCGCCCATGCTCGCCGCGATCCTCCACGACCAGGCGGAGCCGACGCCGTTCACCGGGGACGTCCTCGTCGACGGGTTCACCGTGATGAGCGTCAACGATGACGGCATCGAGCTGGAGACCATCGATGGCGACGTCACCATCCGCAACGTGACGGCCTCGGGCAACGGCAGCGACGGGCTCGACATCGAGATCGTCACCCCGGGCCGGGTGCTCACCGTCACCGACACCGAGGCGAGCGCCAATCAGACCGACGGCTTCCACATCGAGATGCGCTCCGCGGGGGGCGAGGTCCGGTTGACCCGGGTGACCACCGAGGACAACCTCGACAGCGACGGCGTCGAGGTCAACGCCGACGACCCGATGTTCTTCGACGTCCTGCTCGAGATCGTCGACCTGGTCAGCACGGGCAATTCCGCCGATGGCCTCGACGTCGACACCGGGGGATCGGTCGAGATCGCGGACTCCGATCTGTCCGGAAACGGCGACGACGGGGTCGACATCACGGTGACGGGCGACGTCGAGATCGTCGACACCACGACCGCCTTCAACTTCAACATGTCCTTCGACGGCGCCGGAGTGAACCTGGGCGTCGGCGGTGACATCGTCCTGCGCCGGCTGACCAGTGAGGACAACGACGTCGACCTCCTGGTGTTCGGGTTCGACCTCGACGATCCGCCGGACCTCCTGGTGATGACCCGGTCCACGATCGGCACCGCGCTGGAGGGCGCGCTTCTGTTCGAGCTCGAGCCCGGCTCCCACCTGCTGCGCTGCAACCGCTTCTCGTTCTTCGAGGGCGCCGGCCTGGTCCTCCTGGAGGACGTCGTCGTCGACGCCGAGCTCAACTGGTGGGCGAACGCCAGCGGGCCGTCGCATCCCGGCAATCCCGGGGGAACGGGCACGGACGTCGTCGACGGCGCCAACGGCGGGCAGGGGACCGTCGACTACGATCCGTTCCTGACGGCGGACCCCGACGCCGAGCCGACGGCGTGCAGCGTCGCCCCGACCCTCGAAGCCACCAAGAGCGACGTGGTGGTGGTCGACGACGGAGACGGGATCACCGGTCCCGGGGACGTTCTCGAGTACACGGTGACGATCCTCCACGACGGCGGTGTGCTGGAAGCCGAGGACGTGGTGTTCAGCGATCCGGTGCCGGCCGGCGCGACGCTGGTCGCCGATTCCGTGGCCACCACCCAGGGGACGGTGGTCACCGGCAATGACCCCGCCGACGGCACGGTGGAGGTCGACGTGGGGACGATCTCCCCGGGGGGCGTGGTGACGATCACCTTCCGGGTCGAGGTCGACGGGCCGCTGGCCGCCGGGGTCACCGAGATCGCGAACCAGGGGACGGTCTCCGGCACGGGGCTCGCCGACGAGCCGACCGACGACCCCGACACCCCGGACGCCGACGACCCCACCGTCACCCCCGTGGCCGCCCCGGAGCTGCTCGAGATCCCCACGCTGGCCGAGGGGACGCTCGCCCTTCTCGCCTTGCTCCTGGCGACGGCGGGGGTGCTGCTGGTCCGGCGTTGATGCCGGCGGCCTCGGCGACCGCCGCCGCCGAGGCCGTCCTGGTCCTGGTCCTGGTCCGCCCCCCGGCGCCACGCACGGGAGGGGCGTTTTCTCCTCCGGCGGACAGTGATAGCTTGGGGAGGCCGGGAGCGGGTCGTGCACTCCGTCGCGACCGCTGCCCCGCACCCCCTGGCCGCAGTTCGTAGCGATTCCCTCGAAACCCTTGGATCACGACGGGAGAGACATGGAACCGAAGACCGACGAGAGCGGAAGCAAGTGCCCGTTCATCCATCCGCCGGCTGGAGGCCGGTCCAACCGGGACTGGTGGCCGAACCAAGTCAACCTCGACATGCTCCGCCAGAACTCCTCCCTGTCCAACCCCATGGACGAGGCGTTCGACTACGCCGAGGAGTTCGAGAAGCTCGACCTCGAGGCCGTCAAACAGGACCTCTACGACCTCATGACGGACTCCAAGGAGTGGTGGCCGGCGGATTTCGGCCACTACGGTCCGTTCTTCATCCGCATGGCCTGGCACAGCGCCGGAACGTACCGCATCGGTGACGGCCGGGGCGGCTCGTCCACGGGCGGCCAGCGCTTCGCGCCGCTCAACAGCTGGCCCGACAACGCGAACCTGGACAAGGCACGCCGGCTGCTCTGGCCGATCAAGAAGAAGTACGGCAGGCAGATCTCGTGGGCCGACCTGATGATCCTCGCCGGCAACTGCGCCCTCGAGTCGATGGGCCTCGAGACCTTCGGCTTCGGCGGTGGCCGCGAGGACATCTGGGAGCCGTCGAAGGACATCTACTGGGGCACCGAGGAGGAGTGGCTCGGCGAGACGCGCTACTCCGGCGACCGGGTCCTCGAGAACCCCCTCGCCGCGGTGCAGATGGGCCTGATCTACGTGAACCCGGAAGGCCCGGACGGCAAGCCGGATCCGGCCGCGGCCGCCCACGACATCCGGGAGACCTTCGCCCGCATGGCCATGGACGACGAAGAGACCGTCGCCCTCATCGCCGGCGGTCACACCTTCGGCAAGACCCACGGAGCGGGCGACGCGGCGCTCATCGGTCCGGAGCCGGAGGCCGCCGACATCCAGGAGATGGGCCTCGGTTGGACGAGCAAGCACGCCACCGGCAAGGGGCCGGACGCGAACACCAGCGGCATCGAGATCACCTGGACCAAGACGCCCACGAAGTGGAGCAACAGCTTCTTCGAGCACCTCTTCGAATACGAGTGGGAGCTGACGAAGAGTCCGGCCGGAGCCTGGCAGTGGACCCCCAAGGGGGGCGCCGGCGCCGACGAGGTGCCCGATGCGCACGACCCGTCGAAGAGCCACCCGCCGGGCATGCTGACCACCGACCTCTCGCTGAAGGTCGATCCGGTGTACGAGAAGATCTCGCGGCGCTTCTACGAGAACCCGGACGAGCTCGCGGACGCGTTCGCCCGCGCCTGGTTCAAGCTGACCCACCGCGACATGGGTCCGAAGGTGCGCTACCTCGGCCCGGAGGTCCCCGAGGAGGACCTGCTCTGGCAGGACCCGATCCCGGCCGTCGACCACGAGCTGATCGACGCGGAGGACATCGCCGATCTCAAGGCGAAGATCCTCGACTCCGGGCTCACGGTCTCCGAGCTGGTCTACACCGCGTGGTCCTCGGCCTCGACCTTCCGCGGGTCGGACCGGCGCGGCGGCGCCAACGGAGCGCGCCTCCGCCTCGCGCCCCAGAAGGACTGGGAGGTCAACCAGCCCGAGCAGCTCGCCAGGGTGCTGGAGACCCTCGGGGCGATCCAGAAGGGCTTCAACGAGGCCCAGTCCGGCGGCAAGAAGGTCTCGCTGGCCGACCTGATCGTCCTCGGCGGCTGCGCCGCGGTCGAGAAGGCGGCCGCGGACGGCGGCCACCCCGTCGAGGTGCCCTTCGCCCCGGGCCGGATGGATGCGCTCGAGGAGCAGACGGACGCGGAGTCGTTCGAACCGCTCGAGCCGCTCGCCGACGGCTTCCGCAATTACCTCCAGGTCGAGTCCCCGGTGCCGACCGAGCACCTCCTCGTCGACAGGGCGCAGCTCCTGACGCTGACCGCGCCGGAGATGACCGTTCTCGTCGGCGGCCTGCGCGTGCTCGGCGCCAACACCGGTGGCGCCCCCCACGGCGTCTTCACCGACCGTCCCGGCACGCTGACGAACGACTTCTTCGTCAACCTGCTCGACATGGACACGGAGTGGGCGCCGGTCGAGGATGCCGACCACCCCGAGGGTCTCTTCGAGGGGCGGGATCGCGAGACCGGCGACGTCCGGTGGACGGCCACCCGGGTCGACCTCGTGTTCGGCTCGAGCTCCGAGCTCCGGGCCCTGTCGGAGGTCTATGCCTGCGACGATGCGCGGCAGATGTTCGTCGACGAGTTCGTGGCCGCCTGGAACAAGGTGATGAACGCGGATCGGTTCGACCTGGTCTGACCTCCGCTGATCCGGGCCGCGTCCCCCCGGGACGCCGTTCCGAGAACCATACCAAGACGGCCGGGGTTCGCCCCGGCCGTTTCCTTTGTCGGCGGACACCCCGGTCCGACCGATCGTCCATGACACAATGCCGCCCCCGCGAGCCCACCGCACGAGGAGGTCGAGTCACCATGGCACCACCGTTCATCTACACCATGAAGGACCTGCGGAAGGTCACTCCGCAGGGCAAGGAGATTCTCCGGGGCATCTGGCTGTCGTTCTACCACGGCGCCAAGATCGGCGTGCTCGGGGCCAACGGCGCCGGCAAGTCCACGCTGCTGCGGATCATGGCCGGGGTCGATACGGACTTCGCCGGCGAGGCCTTCCTCGGCGCGGGGATGAGCGTCGGCTACCTGCCCCAGGAGCCGCGGCTGCCGGAGGGGGCGACGGTGCGCGACTGCGTGGAGGAGGCGGTGGCGCCGACGCGGGAGCTGCTGACCCGGTTCGACGAGCTGTCGATGCGGCTGGGCGAGGAGATGGCGCCCGAGGAGATGGAGCGGGTGCTGGAGGAGCAGAGCGCGCTGCAGGACGCGATCGAGGCCGCCGGCGCCTGGGAGCTCGACAGCCGGATCGAGCTGGCGATGGAAGCGCTGCGCCTGCCGCCGCCCGAGGCCGAGGTGTCGGTGCTCTCGGGGGGCGAGACCCGCCGGGTCGCCCTCTGCCGGGTGCTGCTGCGCCAGCCCGACCTGCTTCTGCTCGACGAGCCGACCAACCACCTGGACGCCGAGTCGGTGGCCTGGCTGGAGCGCCATCTCCACGATTACAAGGGGACGGTGGTCGCGGTGACCCACGACCGCTACTTCCTGGACAACGTCGCCGGCTGGATCCTCGAGCTCGACCGGGGCGCCGGCATCCCTTGGGAGGGCAACTACTCGTCGTGGCTGGAGCAGAAGGAGGCGCGGCTCGGCCTGGAGGAGAAGGAGGCCTCGGCGCGGCGGAGAACGCTCCAGCGCGAGCTCGAGTGGCTACAGATGACTCCGCGCGGCCGTCAGGCCAAGAGCAAGGCGCGGATCGCCCAGTACGAGAGCCTGCTCGCCGAGGACAGGGCGGCCGAGAAGCGCGGCGGGCCGGCGGAGATCACCATTCCGCCGGGGCCGCGGCTCGGCGACGTGGTGGTGGAGGCCCACGGCGTGACCAAGGGTTTCGGCGACCGCCTCCTGATGGACGACGTCGACTTCCTGCTGCCGCCGGGCGGCATCGTCGGCGTGATCGGCCCCAACGGTGCCGGCAAGACGACGCTCTTCCGGATGATCGTCGGCGAGGAGGAACCGGACGCCGGCACGCTGCGGCTCGGCGAGACGGTGGTCCTCGCCTACGTCGACCAGTCGCGGGAGGCGCTCGACGGCGAGCGCACGGTGTGGCAGGAGATCTCCGACGGCGGACGCGAGCTGATCCGGCTCGGCCGCCGCGAGGTCAATTCACGCGCCTACGCCGCGTCGTTCGGCTTCCGCGGTCCCGACCAACAGAAGAAGGTCGAGAACCTCTCGGGCGGCGAGCGCAACCGGTTGCACCTGGCGAAGCTCTTGAAGAGCGGCGGCAACCTGCTCCTGCTCGACGAGCCGACCAACGACCTCGACGTGGACACCCTGCGCGCCCTCGAGGAGGCCCTGCTCGGCTTCGCCGGCAGCGCCGTGGTGATCAGCCACGACCGCTGGTTCCTCGATCGCGTCGCCACTCACGTCCTCGCCTTCGAGGGCGACAGCCGGGTGGTCTGGTTCGAGGGCAACTACCACGACTACGAGGCCGACCGGAGGAAGCGCCTCGGCGCCGAGGCCGACCAGCCCCACCGGATCAAGTACCGGCCCCTGGTTCGATAGAGCCACGGTGGGACTGCAATAGGGCTACTCGCAACGCTCTTCGAGGGCGGTGACTCGCTGGTCGAGCTGCCCGTAGGAGAGGCGGATCAGGGAGTGCACGTCGTCGAAGCGGCGGTTCATGTCGACGGCGAGCCGATCGACCTTCTCGTTGACGGTGACGACGCCCTCGGCAACCTGCCGGACCGCACCGTCCAGGGACTCGATGCGCAGGTGGGCGTGCCGGATCTCCCCTTCGAGCCGTTCGAATCGCTGGTCCGTTCTCTGTTCGAACCCGTCGAATCGCTGTTCGAACCCGTCGAATCGCTGTTCGAACCCGTCGAATCGCTGTTCGAACCCATTGAATCGCTGTTCGAGCCCGTCGAATCGTTGTTCGAGCCCGTCGAATCGCTGCTCGAACCCATCGAATCGCTGCTCGAGCCCGTCGAATCGCTGCTCGGACCCATCGAATCGCTGCTCGAGCCCGTCGAATCGCTGCTCGGACCCATCGAATCGCTGTTCGAGCCCGTCGAATCGCTGTTCGAGCCCGTCGAATCGCTGTTCGAGCCCGTTGAATTGTCGTCTGAGTCCATCGAATCGCTGCCGGTTTTCCGCGCGAGATTCTTCGATGCTCTCGGTGAGCTGGGAAAAGCGCTGCTCCACAACGGCGAGGAGCTCCTGATTGTCCGCCAAGTCCTTCCTCCTTCGGATCGACCTGATTCCGAGCATAACCGATCCCGACGAGCCGACGCCGGTGCCGGGCACGGTGACGTCTGCGCGAGGTGAGCTCGAGCTCCGGTGCCGGGCGCGTCGGTTCAGCTCGGATGGGTTCGGCCGGAGGTCGACCCGGTGGGGGCTTTCCACCGGATCGTCCGGCAGGTGCTCTCCACGAGCTCACCGCGTGGGGGCGGCGCTGCGATCGCCCCCCATGGGGAAGGACGGGAAGCGGGGCTCTCGACTGGCGCGGTGTGCGACAGGGGCACCTTCACATCCCGGACCGCGCGGCCGAAGATCCGGATCTACTCCGCCTTGAGCACCACCACCGGGTCGACACCCATGGCCCGGCGGGCCGGGACGTAGCAGGCGGTCAGCGCGACCAGGGCGAGGACGGCGGCGACGGCCGCGTAGGTCACCGGGTCGGTCGGCTCGACGCCCCAGAGGTAGGCGGCGAGGCCCTGGCGCAGGGCGAAGGCTCCGGCGAGGCCGAGCAGGAGCCCGCTGCCGGTGAGGGCCATGCCGCGGCCGAGCACGGAGAGGAGCACGCGTCGCGCCTCGGCGCCCAGCGCCATCCGCACCCCGAGCTCGAAACGACGCTGCTCGACCGCGTAGGCGAGGACGCCGTAGGTGCCGACCGCCGCGAGAAGCAGGGCCAGCGCGGCGAAGAGACCGACGAGGAGCGCCAGGAAGCGGCGCCGTTCGAGGGAGCCGGAGATCACCTCTTCCATCGTGCGGAGCTCGGCCAGCGGGAGGGTCGGGTCGAGCTCGGCCACCACGGCGCGCACGTCTCCGGCGAGGGCCAGCGGATCGCGCCCGGTGCGCACCACCAGGTTCATCGTGCGCGGGGCTCCGCCCTCGACCGCGGCGAGCGCTTCGGGCACCTGGTGGTGGAGGAAGTAGAGCTCGGTGCCCGGCTCCTGGTCCATGCCGCCCTGCTTGACGTCCTCGACCACTCCGACCACGGTGTGCCAGGGCTCGTCGTCGCCCCACCAGCCCCGACGCACGCGGCGGCCGACCGCCTGCTGGTCGGGCCAGAAGCGCTCCGCCATCTTGCGGTTGACGACGACGACCGGCGGTGCGCCCGCGGCGTCGGTCGACGAGAAGCCCCGTCCGGCGACCACGTCGATCCCCAGGGTTTCGAAGGTGTCGGGGCTCACGAACTGGTAGTAGTCGACGTTCGGCTCGCCGCTGCCGTCCGGCATCTCGGGCAGCCCCTCGATCTCCGTGGTGTTGGCGTTGACCCGGCGCAGTGGCGGCATGCCGCTCATGGCCGCGGCCGACACGACGCCCGGGAGCGCCTCGAGGCGGGTGTCGAGTCGCCGGTAGAAGGAAGCGACCTCGCGCGGTTCGGGGTAGCTCTCGGCCGGCAGCTCCAGCTGGAAGGTCAGGAGGCCGCCGGCGTCGAAGCCCGGGTCCTGCTCGACCAGCGTCCAGAAGCTCTTGAGCAGGAGGCCTGCTCCGACCACCAGCAGCGCAGCCAGCGCCACCTCGAGCACCACCAAGCCCTGGGAGAGCCGCCGGTGGCCGCCGCCGCTCCGGCCGCCTTCGCGGAGTGAATCGAAGAGGTCGCTCCGGCGGACGTGGACCGCCGGCGCCAGCCCGAAGCCGACCCCGGTGACGAGTGCCACGGCGAAGGTGAAGACGAGCACCGAGCCGTCGAGGCCGATGGCGTCCGCCCGCGGCACGGCGTCCGGATAGGCGGCCAGGAGAGCGTTCAGGCCCCAGTGCGCCACCAGGAGGCCCAGGGCGCCCCCGGCGAGCGCCAGCACCACGCTCTCGGTCAAGAGCTGCCCCAGGAGGCGCCCGCGGCCGGCGCCCAGGGAGGTGCGCACCGCGATCTCGCGCCGCCGCCGCTCGGCGCGGGCGAGCAGCAGGTTGGCCACGTTGACGCAGGCGACCAGCAGCACGAGCCCCACCGCGCCGAGGAGCAGCATCACCGCCGGACGCACGTCGCCGACCAGCTCCTCCTTCAACGGCTTGACGT
>JASFUJ010000063.1:0-9420 GCA_050050355.1 Acidobacteriota bacterium | reverse complement strand
GCCCTGTTCCTCTACACCGCGGTCTGGGTCGTCGGATTCCACGCCATGGCCCGCGGCGAAGAGACCCTGCTCCGGCGCCGGTTCGGCGAGCGCTACGAGCGGTACGCCCGGCAGGTGCCCCGCTGGATCGGCCTCCGGAGGACCTGCCAGGATTGACACGCTGCCAGGAGCGACAGGCGCCACGCGCCCCGGCGTGGGAGCGCGGCCCCCCGGATCGTGGCGAGTTGCAGCGGTCTCCCCCGTCGGCCGGATCCACGCGGCGCTGGCACTCCTCTTGCTGCACTCCGGATTGCAGGGTGCCGGGTGGGGAGGACGCGTCCACCGCACCCATCCCTGCGGACTGCCCATTGGGACTGCGTGGTGGAGGGGCCGAGGTGACCCATGAACGACACCGAGCGTAGTGTCCTGACCAGCGACGCCTTCCGTTCCGTCCTCGACAGTCTTCCGGAGCCGGCCCTGGTGCTGTCGCCGGATTTCTGCATCCTCTCCGCGAACCGGGCCTACCGGACCGCCTTCGGAAACGGCGGTCGAGTGGTGGGCCGTCACTGCTACGAGGTCCTCCACGACCGGCGCTCCCCCTGCTTCGCCGCGGACGGCGGGGATCCGGCCGCCGACGCCTGCCCGGTCCGGTCCGCGGCCCGCAGCCGCCAGCCCGTCCGGGCGCTCCACGTCCATCACCGCTCCGGGGGCGAAGAGCACCAGCAGGTGTCGGTCTATCCGCTCGGGGCTCCCGACCGGACACCGGAGGGGTTCCTCGAGATCCTGCACCGGTGCGAGGTCACCAGCCCCTCCCCTCATCCGGGGTGTCTCTCCGGCCGGTCGCCGCGCTTCAACCGGATGCTCGAGCTGATCCACCGCGCCGCCCCCACCGAGATCCCGGTGCTGGTGATCGGCGAGACGGGGACCGGCAAGGGCCTGGTGGCCGAGACGATCCACGAGCTGAGCGCCCGCCGCGGCGGCCCGTTCGTCCCGGTCTCCTGCTCGGGGTGCGAGGAACCGCTGCTCGAAAGCGAGCTCTTCGGCCACGAGCCCGGCACGTTCGCCGCCTCCGACGGCAGCCGGCCGGGGCTGGTCGAGGCCGCCCGCGGCGGCACCCTCTTCCTGGACGAGATCGGCGACCTGCCAGCGCTCCTCCAGGGCAAGCTCCTGCGGCTCCTGGAGACCCGGACCTACCGGCGCATCGGGGGCGTCGATCCGCTGCGCGCCGACGCGCGGATCCTCTGCGCCACCCAGTACGACCTGCCACGGAGGACCCGAGAAGGCCGGTTCCGGCCGGATCTCCACAACCGCATCAGCGCCTTCCCGATCACCGTCCCGCCGTTGCGCTCACGCCCCGAAGACCTGCCGCTGCTGATCGACGCCCAGCTCCGGGAGATCAGCGGCGGCCGCTGCGTGGACGTCCATCCCGCGGCGCTCGCCATCCTCGAGACCTACGCCTTCCCCGGCAACGTCCGCGAGCTCCGGCACATCCTCGAGCGGGCCTGCCTGATGGCGGCGGGCTCCACGATCCGCGCCGAGCACCTGCCGGAGAGCTGCCGCCCGCAGCAGCCGGAGCCGGGCGCCCCGGCCGCCGGCGAGGTGCTCTCGCTGGCGGAGATGGAATCGCGCTACATCGGCTGGGCCGCCCGCACGTTCGAGGGGGACAACGCCGAGCTGGCCCGCAGGCTGGGGATCGCGGAGCGGACCCTGTACCGCAAGCTGCAGCAGCTCCGTGCGGGCGGCGCCATGCCGTCGGCGTAGCCTCTCAGGAGGCTTCCAGCTCGGCGCGCAGGTACTCGAGCTCCGTCGCGGCGTGCTCCCGGTCCTTCTCCACGCCGCGCAGGACGTGGATGAAGAACCACTCGAACATCCGCGCCCAGAGGGACGCGGGAAACCGAGCCCAGACCCGGGCGCTCAGCTCCGAGCCCCCGTCTCTCGGGCGGACCGACCAGGTGACCCCCTCGTCGACCCGGAGGGTCAGTCCGAGCCATCGATAGCGCGCCTCGGCATCCCACGTGATCCGACGCCCCGGAACGAGCTCGACGATCTTCCCGGTCGCCTCGCCCGGAATTCCGGCGATGCGCTCCCGAACGCGCAGCTCGGTCCCGAGAGCGATCGCGTCGTCCGACGACAGGATCTCGAAGTCCTCGTGCTCCGGGTTGGAGGGCAGCCACCAGCGCTCGACGTCCACCAGGAGCCGCCACACCGCGTCCGGCGGGCGGTCGATCGGCTGGGTCACGACGAATTCGAACATCGGGGCATCCTCCTTTCCCACCTCGGTCGTCACTGCCACCTCAGGCCACGTGCGCCAGGATCACCGCCAGGTTGATCAGGCTGAGGACGACGATCGCGCCGCGGTGGACGAACCGCCGCTCCGCCTGCCCGGCGACCCGGCGGAACCTCCGGGACAGGCCCGCGGTGGTGGCCCCCCAGGCGAGGAGCAGGCCGCTCGCCACCCACAGGAGCCATTCGTGCCGCACGCCGTCGGCGGCCAGCACGAACCAGAGCCACGGGATCGCGGCCAGGAGATAGGCCGCCGCCGCGAGAGCCGCCGTCTTCGCCGCCCCGTAGGCGACCGCCGTGGTCGTCTTGCCCCCCTCGGCGTCGCTGTCGATGTCCCGCAGGTCCTTGACCAGGGTACCTGCCAGGCTGATGTAGAGCGAGACGAACACGAGATAGGGCACCGTCGTCCCGGCATCGTCGACACCGAAGGCGGCGATCAGCGCGCCGAAAATGGCGAACGCCATCGCCAGGCCGACGACCTGAGCCAGGACCGGCCGGCTCTGGGTGCGGACGGGGGGAAGCTCGTGCGCCGCGATCAGCAGGCAGACGACGACCCAGAGCGCGAAGCTCGCCCAGCCCATCGATGCCGCCAGGAGCAGGGCGAGACCGGTCATGACCGCGATCTCCCACCAGACCAGCCGGCGTGACAGGACCCCGCGTGCGATGGGCCGGGTCCTGCGCAGCAGCTCCTCCGACGCCCGGTCGCTCTCGACGTCCTGGAGATCGTTCAACAGGGTCGCGGCGCCGTGGATCAGGTTCATCACCGCCACGAACAGCCAGGCCCGCCCCCAGGGCGGATCCCAGCCCGTCAGGACGACGATCAGGGCGAGAGGGGTGAGGGTGTCGAACCACAGGCGCGTCCAGGGACGCAGGGTCCGTACGTGGGCCAGGACCAGGTCGAGGACGCTCCCGCCCTCGGCTCCCCAATCCGAGTACCAGCTCTCCCAGACCGTGCTGCGCAGGGTCACGGAGCCACCTCCTTCCGGTAGAGCGCGGGCGCGACCGCGAGCCACCAGACGACGCCGGTGACTCCGAGCGCGTACGTCCCGACGTCCAGAACCGCCACGCTGTGGAACCAGAAGCCGGCGCCCATCAGCAGGCTGCCGAGGGCGTGGGCGAGGCCGAGCCAGGACCTGGCGGGCGAGAGCGCTCCCGACCGGAGCGACGCGATCGAGACCACCAGCAGCCAGAGCCCCACCGCCCCGAGGAAGAACCAGGCGTAGTAGTCGAGGGTCAGCCGGGTCGCCCCGATGGCGGCCCGGGTCGAGGCGTCGCCGTCCAACCAGGCCTGGGCCCGGAGCTGGGCCAGGGCGAGGCCCCGGAACGAGTCGAGCGCCTTGAGCGCGAGCCCGAACTGGGCCAAGAAGCCGGTGTAGCGCACCAGCCCCGGGTTCACGTGATCGACCAGCTTCGAGAGCGCCTGGACGGCGCCGATCCCCGCGAGGCCCATGATGATCGTCAGGCCGTCGACCACGAACAGGATGATCAGCGGATGTTCGATCAGGGCGGTGTAGTACTTGGACGGATCGCCGGTCCCCACGACCTTGAAGTCGTCCGGGAAAAAGGGTGCGCTCGAGGCCAGCGCCAGGTATGCGAGGCCCATGAGCGCGGCGCAGATCGCGCCCAGCTTGGGAATCGTCGTGTCGCGTGTGGTTTCGGTCATGGTGTCGGCCTCCGAGACGTGTCAGAAATGGGAGACGGGTCAGAAGTGAACGGTGAGCTGGCCCACGAGCCGGTCCCGGTCACGAAACCGGCCGAAGGTCGAGCCCGGCGCACCGCCGAACAGGTCGGCTCCGAGCGCGACCTCCACCCGCCCACCGAGCTGGTAGGTGGCCCGCGGCGACAACCAGTACTGCTCGGCCTCGGGCTCGTAGGCGGCGAACAGGCGCAGCACGAGCTTCGAGTGCAGAAGCTCCTTGCGCAGGAGGAGCGTTCCCAGGAGTCGAGAGTCGTCGCCGAGCAGGGTGCCCCGCTCGTCCAGGACCTCCCGGTAGAAGATCTGGGGGCTGACCAGGAGCCCGTTCACGGTCCAGTCCAGACCGACCGCGCTCCGGACCGATTCCCGGCGCTCCAACCCCCGGGTGGTGTCGCGGTAGTCGTCGGGCGAAACCGTCGCCTCGAAGCGCAGCACGGTCCGGCCGACCGGCAGATCTCCGGCGACCCCGAGGAGGCGCAGGCGCCGCGGCTCCGGGTCGATCCGCAAGGCGCCGGAGGGCTCGGAATGCCGGAACGGCACCGGATCGTCGAGCCAGCCGTAGAAGCCGTGGACACCGAGCTCGAGCCGGCCGATCCGCGTCCTCCAGCGACCGCCGAGCTCCCAGTTCCGCGGCGCGCCGCCGGGCTCCCGAGCCTCCGAGACGCGCACCGGGATCCCCGCCGGAACGTCCAGAGCGACCCCGAGCTCTCCGCGAGGATCGGGCCGCTCGTTGAACCGGACGTCCGGGATCACCAGGAGCTGGAAGGACTGATCCCCCACGAACCACTCGCCGTTGACCATCCAGAGCGGGATCCGGCTCTGCTCGTAGTCCTCCAGGATGAACTCCCTCAGGTCGAGGGGGTTCACCAGGTCGAGGAGACGGAGGCCGTCGGTCTTGCCCCAGACCACCTGCTGCCGGCCCACGCGGAGGGTCGAGCGCCGGGTGTTCCGTTCCAGGTAGAGCTCGCGCAGGTCGAAGTCGTCGTAGGGCTCCGGCTCCAGACGCCCTTCGTGGCGAGCGCGGCCGATCCCCACCAGCCGCCAACCGCCGAGCCGCGTTGCGAGCTCGACGCTGAGCGAGTGGAGAAACTCGCTCAGCCGCTGGTCGTTCCCGAGCCGGGACGCCGCCCGGAGGGTGTACGAACCCCGCAGGTCCACCGAATCCAGGGGACCGTCCGCCGTGGCGACGGCCGCGGGAGCCGCCAGCGCCGACACCAGCACCAGGACCGCCACCGGCCGTCGCCTGTCGCTGCGCCCCATCGGCCGCCTCACTCCGATCGCAGGTAGCGCCGCGAGACGTGGTACGGGTCGAGGTCCGTGTCGATCTCCCGCTCCAGGGCCGTCAACCGGGTCCGGCGGCCGGTGCGCAGGTCGTGCATGGTCTGCTCCGCCGCCCGCCAGTACTCCCCCTGCCGCTCCAGGCCCGCGACCGTCAGGCGCTTCACCAGCTCGCCCGACCCCTCCTCGTAGAGGTCGATGCGCACCGGGTACAGGCTCTCCCGCTCGATCCAGTAGACCTTCTCGGCATAGCCGCTGGCGCGCCGCTCGCCGTCGGTGGCGGGGCGCGCCTCGACCACCCGGCAGCGTGCATCGTCGAGACAGGGCTCGGTCCCCCGGAGCTCGAACTCGTAGGCGTCGGGGCGGTAGCCCTCGAAGTCCTCGTAGGTGAATTCGGTCCCCAGGAACTTGTCGTCCTTGTCGGAGCCGGCGATCCGACGCAGCCGGCGGGTCACCGGCAGATAGACCCAGATGTCGCTCGGCGCGCCCTCGTGGGTCTCCACCAGCATCCCGGTGCCCTCCACCACCGGCGGAGCCTGGAACTTCAGCAGCGTCGTGGTCCCCGGATCGTCCTGCAGGAAGTAGCTCTCCAGGCGCCGTGTCTGCTCGACCTCGCCCTCGCCGTCGACCAGCTCCATGCGGTAGACGACGTGCTCGGTCCGGCTGTCGGTCCTCTCCTTCGAGCGCTCGACGATCCGCCGGGCCTCCCCGTCCGGGGACCCGCCCTCGGCCCCGTTCCCGGTCCGACTCTCGGCCGGACCGGACCGGGCGAACACCGCCGGCACGCAGCACAGGGTGGACAGGACGAGGGTGACCGTCAGGACGTGGGTGAATCTCATCCGAACCTCCTTCGGCGCAGGACTTCGACCAGCGGCCCGGACCGGACCGACCGGGCGATCCCCCAGCCCACCGCCGCGAACAGGACGATCGCCGGCAGGGCGATGGCGGCCAGATCGACCGGCGAGAACACGGTGCCGATGCCGAACCAGGCCTCGCTCAGCTTCCGGTTGAGATACAGCGCCAAGCCCAGACCGACCGGGCCGGTCAGTGCGGCGCCTAGAACGCCGAGCAGGGCGATCTCGCCGACGATCACGAAGGTCAGAAACCGCCCCGAGAACCCGAGGATCGACAGCATGGCGTACTCGGCGCGCCGCTGGAGGATCGTGAAGGACGCGCTCGAGACCATGAACAGCAGGGCGACGCCGACGCTGAACACCGCGGCGACGTAGATGATCGTCGCGATCTCCCGCGAGGCCTGGACCAGTAGATCGATGAGCCGCGACTTGGGCGTCACCCGGGCGATGCGGGGGAGATCGTAGAGCGCCCGGGTCACCGGCTCCGTGGCCGCCACCGACGGGGCCAGATCGAGGAACGCCCCCGTGCTCTGGTCCTCGAGCTCCAGCCACTTCCGGGCGTCGGCGATCGGGGCGTAGGCCTCGCCCGGGAAGGTACCGGACAGCAGACCCACCAGCCGGGGCTCGGACGTGTTGCCGCGGGCCTCCAGCCGGACCCGGTCCCCGACCTCGTACCCCAGGTCGGCCGCCAGGTTCTTCTCCAGCACCACGACGCCGCGATCCCCCTCGCGCAGGTTCCGGCCGACCGTGACGTTGCGGCTGCGCAGACTCCGGCGGGGATCGACCCCGGTCAGCAGCGCGGTCTCGAAGCGCCGCGCTCCCGGTGACGCGTCGGCTCCCGCCGCTGGGGCCAGCCGCGCCGTGCCGCGGACGAACGGATCGACCGTGGTGACGCCCTCGGCGCTCCGCAGGCCGCCGAGCTCGTCGTCCCACATGGGAGCGGTGAAATCGACCACCAGGTCCCAGGCGTCGTCCTGGGTCCTCTGGACGAGGGTCGACTCGTAGGAGCGCAGGGCGACGGCGTAGGCGAGCGAGACGCCGAGGGCCAGGGCCACCGAGGCGATGGTGGTCAGAGAGGCCGCCTTCGACCGCAGCAGGTTGCGGCTCGCGTAGCGCAACCAGAGGCGCCCGGGGAGCACGGAGGCGAGAGCCCGGCCCACGCCCCCCAGGGCCGCGGACCGCGAACCGTCCTCCGCCCGCAGCGTGGCGCGGGGCGAGAACGAGAACAACCGCAGCAGGGGCAGCGACGCCGCCAGGGCCAGCGTCAGCACGACGCCGGCACACGCCTCGACGAGCCTCGACCCGGTCAAGCCGACGAGCGGCTCCGGGAAGCCGATGGCGCCGGCGTAGGTGCGGGAGAAGACCTCGAGCACCAGGTAGGACATGGGAACACCCACCGCGATCGCGCCGGCGGCGATCACCGCGAGCGGCACCCCGTAGCTGGCGGCGATGCGGCCCCGACCGTACCCCAGGGACAGGAAGACGCCGATCTCGCTGCGCTGGGTGGTGATCCACTGGACCAGGAGAAACAGGGTGACGACACCGGCCGTGATGCTGAAGATCAGGAAGATCGCCGGCACGAAGATCTCGAAGGCGTGGAGGTCGACCTCCAGGAACAGGTGGGCGAAGCGCTTGTCGTAGGGCAGAACCTCCTCGACGTCGAGCTCGCCCCGGAGCGCGTCGACCACCTGCGGGATCCGGGGACGGATCGGGTTCTCCAGCTCGAAGACGGCGCTGTTGACCAGATCGAACCCCAACCGGTCGCTGAACAGGCGCAACGGCACGTAGAGGACGCCCGCGGAGCCCTTGGTCGGCAGGAAGAAGCTCGGGTCCGCCGGCGCCAGCAGGTACTCGGGGCTGAGGGCGACGCCGGCGACGATGACCTCGTAGCGGTCCCGGCCGACCCGGACGCTCAACCGGTCACCGACCTGGACGTCGTTGTAGCGGGCCATGTTCCGGTCGACGACCACGCGGGACGGATTCCCGGGCGCCAGCCCCGATCCCTCCAGGATCGTCAGGGTGTCGATCCGCCGGGGACCGGACTGGTCGGTGGCCACCAGGGTCACGGGCAGATGCCCGGCCTCTTCCCGGTCGACGGTGCCGGGAACCACCATGCGCGCCTCGGCGCCGACCACCCCTTCGATGCCCCGCAGGTCCGGCAGCTCGCCCCGGTCCTGGGGCAGGAAGCGGAGCTCCAGGTCGGCGAGGTCGCCCTCTGCGTAGTAGTGGTCCCGGGAGGCGCGCAGGCTGTCGATGGCGGAGCTCAGGCCCACGTACATCGCCATGCCGCTCGCGAGAATCACGCTCACCGCGACGATCCGGAGGGGGGTCGCCCGCAGGAACCGCAGCGCTCGGGTGACCAGGATCCTCATGTGTCTCCCGTCCCGGTGTCAAAATCGGGGGAATCGGGGGAATCGGGGGAATCGGGCACGCCCAGCCGGCCGTCCCGGAGGATCAGCGTCCGGTCGGCGAACCGCCGGACCAGCGGATCGTGGGAGACGAGCACGGCGGCGGTTTCGCTCTTGCGCGCGCTCCCGGCCAGGAGCTCGAGAACGTCCCGGCCCGTGGCCGGATCGAGGTTCCCTGTCGGCTCGTCCGCCAGCAGGAGCGGCGGCGCCTTGATCACGGCCCGGGCGATCGCCACGCGCTGCTGCTCGCCGCCGGAGAGTTGCTCGGGGAACAGGTCGGCCTTCGACTCCAGACCCACCTCCGCCAGCAAGTCCCGCGCCCTCGCGCCGTCGCTCCTGTTCCGCCGGCCCTGGGCCTCCACCGAGGCCAGGACGTTCTCCAGGGTGGTCAGCGTGGGCACGAGGTTGTAGAACTGGAACACGAATCCGACCTGGTCGCGCCGGTACCGGGTGAGCTCCCCGTCGCCGGCGCCGGACAGCTCGCGCCCGCCGACGGTCAACCGGCCCTCGTCCGGGCGATCGATGCCCCCGAGCAGGTTGAGCAGGGTCGACTTGCCCGTGCCGGAAACCCCGACCACGGCGAGGATCTCCCCTCGCTCGAGGGTCAGGTCGAGGCCGTGCAGAACCCTCACCCGCTCCCCGGCCTGGCTGTAGGACTTGCCGAGATCGGCGGCGCGGACGAAGGGGGGGTGGGAGGTCATGAAGGGGCCTCTCCCCGGGCGGTCATCGCCGCCCTGGTCAGGCCGCTGCCCACGTCGAGCTCCAGCTCTCCGAATCCGGTCTGCTCCGCGAGAGCCTCGAGGTGGGGCCAGAGGGCCTCCCGGTTCCAGATCTCGTCCGAGATGGTGGCCGCCTCCTTCGACTTGCTCCGGAGGGCGCGGGCGGCGCCGAGAATGGTGCGAATCAGCCAGTCGAGGCCCTT
>JASFUJ010000062.1:0-9466 GCA_050050355.1 Acidobacteriota bacterium | reverse complement strand
CCGGGACGGCCCGCCCGGAAATCGCCGGTCGCCGAACCGGAGGGCGCCTCCCCTTCCCCGTCCCGAATCCCTTCTCGCTCGAGATTCAGCTCGCGGACCAGGCGGTCCAGCTCCGGATCGTGGATGCGGTCGGGACGGTCGGGCAAGCGCGGCTCCTCTCCGCCCATTGTACGGAGAGCCGGGGCTGCCCGTCCCTGTCCCCGGGACACGCTGTCCCCGGAGCACCCGGGCCCCGGATCAACCGTCGCCCGACGCAGCCTCCGCCGCGCGCTCCCGGCGCAGGTTGACCTCCTGGAACTTCTCGTAGAGGTTGAACAGGACCGGGGTCAGGCTCGCCAGCGCCACGAGCACGCCCGCCGCGTTGGAGACGGCGTCCCGCTGGGTGATGAACAGGAACCCGGCGAGACCCAGCAACGGGAAGGGCAGGATCCACTTCAGGACGCTCCAGGCGTTGGGCCCCAGCTCCTCCTCCCACTCCAGCGCCTGCGACCGCTTGAACTCCTGCAGGACGAAGTTCCGGAGGCTCCGGTTCATGAGGCGCAGGTCCGGGTCCCGGACCACCAGCCCCTTGTGCATCAGGTCCAGCACCCAGCCGAACGACTTGGGGTTGACCAGACCGTGCTGGGCGAGCTGCACCAGCACCAGCTTCTCGTCGCGGTTGCACTGGGACCAGAGGTACCGGTAGTGGAGCCGGGCTCCGGCCCCGATCCGGGCGATGACGTGGTCCTCGGTGACCAGGTTGCTGTAGTCCGGGGAGTAACGCCTGGCGCGCTTCTCGACCCGCGTCAGACGCTTCCTCTCCTTCGTCTGCTCCTCCGGGATCTCCTTGCGGCGCTCGCGGAGGCTCGAGCGCTCCTTCTTGAGCTCGTTTCGACGCTCCCGGAGATCCCGCTGCCGCTTCAGAAGATCGGTTCGGCGTTTCGCGCGCTCTTCGTGCTGCGGGTCGTCCGGAGCGGTCTCTGCGAGCGCGGACCGCACTTCGCGCAGCTCGGCCTTCAGCTCTCCCAGGGCCACCTTGACCTCGTTCCACTCGGCCGTGATCCCCTTCAGCCGTTGCGGGATCTCCTCCTCCTCCTTCTGGAGGTTCGCGACCCGGTCCTTCACCATCTCCCGCTTGACGTCGACGAACAGCTCGGTCAGGAGCTGATGCCCGAGGATCCGGAGCGTGGGCGTGTGCTCGCACTCCCGTTCCAGGGTGCGGAGGATGTCCTTCCAGTGCTCGGCGCGGACCTTCCTCTCCCGCGTGTCCACGGCGCCCCGGTCGATCCAGGTCTCCACCCGGTCGAGCCGGCTGGAGAAGGTGTCCAGATGGTTCGGGTCCCGGGCGTACCGCACGGGGAAGGATCCGAGGAGCTCGACCCACCGCATGCGGGCCGCCTCCGCCTCGGGCGGAATCGACGCGTCGTCGCCGAACATCGGCACCGAGTCCGTGACGATCACCAGGGAGCGGCCGTCCCGCTCCGCCAGGTTCTGGAGGGCGGCGGTCTGGTCCGCGGCGGCCTGCAGATCCTCGATCTCGGGGTCGAAGTGGGTGAGGAGGATGGGCTGGTTCCGCCGCGCGGAACCGCGGGTCAGGGCGGCCTCGAAGGCCTGTCTGCGGGAGAGCCCCGGCTCGGACGGGAGAACGGGGCGCGCCGTCTCTGCCGCGCCGGTGTCGTCCGGGCCGGAGCTTTCCGCGGCCGCGGGTCGCCCGGCGGCCGATGCAGGATGCGCCGCGCTCTCGACCTTGCCGGCCTCGGAGGATTCACCGCCGTCGGAGGACCCGTCGGGGGCGTGCACCTCCCCGCGCTCCGCCGGCCGGAGCTCGGCCGAGACCCCGGACGCCAGCTCCCAGGCCTCCCGGAACTGAGCCTCGTGGAAGTCCGCGACCTCGGAGTCCCCGGGCTCCTCGGCCCCTCCGTCCCCTGTCGTTTCGACCTTCTTCCTCCAGCTCTCCCGGTCGAGCTCGCCGGCCACGACCACCAGGCGGCGGACGACGTTCTGACGCTCCTTCGCCTCGTCGAGCACGTCCTGGAGCGACTCGCCGGGGCGCGCGGAGCTCACCCGGCCGGTCCCCTCCACCTCGGAGCCCTCCTCGGGCTCGTCGTCCTTCCGGCGCTTCTCCCCGTAGTAGACGAGGTTGATGAGGAGGATCTTGTCGGCGACGAACCAGGCCAGGAGGAACGGACCGAAGCCCAGAACGAGAAGCCCCAGGCCGAAGAGCATGAACCGGAGGAAGCTCTGTCCCGTGAACGCGTCGACGATCGGCACGGCGGAGGCGAGCCGCAGGGAGCCCGCGTCGTCGCCGTACGCCGGAGTCTCCAGCACCACCCGATCCCCGCCCGCGCCGTCCGACCGGCGCTCCCACGAGCCGGCGGTGGACCGGAACCGGGAGAGGTCCACTCCCACGGGCCGGGTGGAGAGGTCGTTGAGCGACGCCGGGCGCGCCGAGAGGACACCGACCCAGCCCCGGTCCAGCCACCAGCCGAGCCGGGCGCCGAACGAGCCCCGGTCCCCGGCACGCTCTCCGGACCGGTCCGACCCGTAGGGCCAGAGCCATGGGCCCTCCTCCCCCTCCTCCGTGGACCCGCCGGTGGGCGGCGCCGCGGACGCCGGACAGGTCGGGAGGCCGGCGGCGGCGGCGAGGATCCGCGTGTCCGAGACCGCGTCGAGATACTCGTCCCGAGCGCACGCGAGCGTCCGCTCGTAGTCCTCGTAATACGGCAGAGGACCCCGGCGCTCCTCGAGATCCTGCCGCCGCTCCTCGAGGCGGCGGGCCAGCGCCACCGTCGAGTCCTGGGTTCTGAGCTGGACCTGCCGGGCCCGCGCGAGGTCGAGAAAGCCGAGGGCCGGCAACACGCTCACCAGAAGAAGGCAGCTCAGCGCGAACGTGTAGGCCACCTTCCTCCGGCGTTCCTCGAACTCCAGCCGGAACCACCACAGGCAGACGGCGGTCACGCCGGCCACCCCCGCGAGCCAGACGGCCATCGCGTCGGCCTCACCCCAGAGGAAGACCAGCAGGCCGGGAACTCCCACGATGGCGAGCCACCACAACCAGCGCTTCCGGCGCTGGCGCCAGGAGGTGAGATCCGAGGCGGTTCGACCGTTCCTCCCGGTTCCCTCGTCGCGGGGGTCCCCGTCCGGATCCGCCGCCGGTCCCCGGTGCCGGAGTCTCCTCCAGGTCCTGGTGCAGACCCCGCCCAGCCACGACACCCCGCCGGAGACCCTTCCGGCGCACCACGCCAGCAGAGGGCCGGCCCGGTCCAGGGCCCAGGCCGCCGGGAGCAGCCACGACCGCCGAGGGGCCGCCTCTCCACCGTCCCGTCGCGCCTGGAGCACCCGCTCCGCTTCATCCAGCTTCGGCAGGATCCAGACGACGTACAGGAACGTCGCCGGGGCCACCGCCATCGACGCCAGGAAGAGCCACCTCGGGGCGAGATCGCCGTCGAGGAGCAAGCAGACGAAGAGCACCGCCACGCCGAGGGTCCACCAGACGATCCGGCGATAGGCCGTCAGGTTCCGCGTCGAAGGCCACAGATAGACCCGGAAACGCCGCGGCGTCATCCACTTGAAGGCCGCCGCCAGCAGGGCCAGGACCCCCAGGTGAAGGACGAAGGGGTTGAGGAAGTCGTAGACCAGCTCGAAGTTCCGCAGGCGGACGTCCTCCATGCTCCGGAAGACCACCAGGCTCCAGGGCAGCGAGGGGATCTGACGCACGTAGGCGCGGTGGCGGCGCCCCCAGTAGTGGAGGTTCAGGTCCCCTTCGCGCCGGTCCTCGAGGAGGGCGCGGAGGAGGCGGTTCTCGTCGCTCGCCTCCAGGAGGTTCTCGGTGAGAGCCCGGCGGGGATCGGAGTGGAAGAGCACGTGCCCGGAGGGCTCCACCACCGCGAAGCTGACCTCCGGGGGCAGGACCGGCTGGTCGAGGGACGTGAGCTGGGTCACCAGGGCCGCGACGGGACGCTGGTCGTCGTCCGGACCGGGGATGCTCAACGCGGCGATCGCCTCGCCCGTGGTCCGATCCAGGACCGAATCGAGGCAGAGCCGAAGACGCTCGCCCCCGACCGCCAGGCTCAGCGGATCCTCCCACTCGGTGGCGCACCGCACGTACCCCCGGTCCGCCACGTTCTGGGGCAGGACCGCGTGCTCGCGGAGCGGCAGCGTCGCACCCTCCACGTTGCCGTCGGAGTCCGGCCAGAAGACCGAGTCGAAGTAGGGATAGGTGCCCGGAGGCCCCAGCTCCGTGAAGAAGTCCGCCACGGGGTTCCGGATGAAGCTCTCGACGAAGGGGGGCTCCTCTCCCTCGTCCTCCCGCCCGTCCTTGAACTCGAAGTAGTTGGGGATCCGGTGGCGATTCCCGTCCGTCTCGATCCCGACGGCCCCGCCGGACACCGTGACCGGGTCGTTGAGCTCGCCGAGCTGGCGCCGGGCGTCCAGGAGCTCCCCGCGGAAGCTCCGGCTGATGACCTCGGAGAGCTCGGCGAGCTGCCGGTCGATCGACTTCTGGATCCGGGTGACGAACAGGCCGTCCACCAGCAGGAGCGCCCCGAAGGAGAGGGCGAGGACGCTGGCCAGGACCAGGAAGGCGCAGTCGAGGCGGGTGAACGGCTGGCGCCGGGAGATCAGGGCGAGCTTCAGGAACGGCCAGGTGATGAGCCCCAGGGGCAGGATCGAGACCAGCAGGAAGAGGAGGATGGGCGACGTGGTCACCCCGGCCGAGAGCAGGCGCTCGGAGGAGATGATCCCCACCGCCACCCAGCGCCCGGGCTCGGTGGTGGGCTGCCCCGCCTCGGGCTCGACCGCCAGCGTCACCGGCTGGAGGAAGACCGAGTGATCGGCGTCGGCGATCTTGGTGTGCACGATGGCCGTGGCCGAACCCGGTCCCCCGGCCGGACCCTCCGGCGCCTCGGACAGGACGCCGCTCCCCTCCAGGACCCTGAGGACGAGCTGACCGGGCTTGCCCCCCTGCTCGGCGACGCGGACGAGCCACGACGGCTCTCCCCCCTCCCGTTCTCCGCCCGAGCCCGCGGCAGGCCCCCCCAGGAGGGCATCCAGGTGGGTCACCTTCAGCTCCGGCTCGCCCTGCTGATGCAGCACGCGTCCCGACCAGTCCGCGATCACCACCGAGTCGAAGATGCCCGGGATGATCATCGGCTCGAGCACGTCGGCCAGGTGCATCCGGGCTTCGGCGCCGGCCACGGTCCGCGACGCCGAGCCCAGCTCGGCCTTGCCGCCGTCGAACGTACAGTCGCCGGTACGGCAGAACCGGATGGTCACCGCACCGTCGCCGGTATGGACCTCGACCGTCTCCCGGCCGGTGAGCTCGGCTTCCCCGTCCTGGCACTCCACGCCGGACGGCTGCACCGTGAGGTGCTCCACGTGGGGAACCAGGTCCAGGTAGTCCGCCACCTGGTCGGCGCACCGGCGGGCGGCGATCCGCCGGAACCGGTCGGCCAGGTCCGGCACCGTGCTCTCGATCCGGTTGGCGAAGCCCGCCAGGAGCCGCAGGCGCCGCTCCTCGGCGCTCCGCACCTGCCGGAAGCCGATGAACACGAAGACCAGGAGGATGAACGCCACCAGGAGGATGATGGCGAAGGTGGGACGCCGGGGGCGTTCCGCTCGGGCTTTCTTGGGATCACTCATCGCTGAGCCACCAGATTGTCGAACCGTTCGGCAGATCTATCGCACACGCTTGGTATTGAAGTGAGATCGGGCCTCGGATCATTTCGCCCGACGGCGCACGACCCGATCCCGGATCGGACCCGATCGGACCCGATCGGGTAGACTCCATTCTCCAATCCACACGCATCCACGAATTCGCCGAGCGGACGGCCCGGCGACGAACGAGGACGTCCATGCCCAGAATCCTCCTCCCCCTGCTGGCGGTGCTCCTGAGCCTCGCCCCGGCCGCCGGGTGTCATGCCCGAGCCCCGGGTTCAGCCCCGGATTCAACCCCGGCCCCGGGTCCGATCCCGGCCCGGGCCCACGCCGCCCCGCCGGCCTACCTGCACCTTTCCGACGTCCACCTGGACCTGACCGGCGAGTCCAGCGACACGGATCCGCAGCTCTGGGCGATCACCCGGGCGAAGCTGGCGTCGATCCTGGACGGACCGGAGGCCCCCGCCTTCGTGCTCTACACCGGCGACCTTCCCGGCCACTACGACTGCGAGAACCCCGACTGCAAGCTCGATCCGAGCCAGGTGCCGCCCCACGACGACAACGTCCGGACGGTGCTGTCGGACCTGCACGATCTCGTCGCCGGGACGGGAATCCCGCTGCTCTACCTGCCCGGCAACAACGACTCCCTGGCGGGCGACTACTTCTCCTTCTCCGACCGCGCCGGCAGAACCCCGCTCTCCCTCGTTCCGGACGACCACTACCCGGCGGTCAACGCGTCCACGCCGTGTGGCGAGCCCCCCTGCACGGTCTCCGCGCCGCGGCCCGGGCTCGGGTTCTACAGCGCCCGGCCGGTGGACGGCCTGCGGGTGATCGCCCTCAACTCGGTCCTCCTCGGCCGGAAGTACCACTCCGTGGACGGGACCTCCCAGGTCGACGGCGGCAATGCCCAGATGGACTGGCTCGAACGCGAGCTCGAGGACGCCGGCGGGAAGGAGAAGGTGCTGATCGCCATGCACATCCCGCCCGGCAACGACGCCTACGCGGTCTCCCACGGCAAGACCGAGACCTGGATGTGGTCCCGGCACCCGGACGGCGAGGGTGACCGGCAGCGCGACCACATGGAGCACTGGCTCGACCGCTTCCTCGACCTGGTGGCGGCGCACCCCGACACGGTGATCGGCCTGGCCTACGGCCACACCCACATGGAGGAGCTCCGCCGGCTCCACGACCGGAACGGGGCCGTGACCGAGATCGCCGTCTCCGCCCCCGGCATCACCACCAACCACGGCAACAACCCGGGCTTCAAACGGGTGACCTACGACCGGGACACCAAGGAGCTGCTGGACTTCGTCACCTTCTACACGCACCGGGGCGACGCCACCTGGGGCGACGGACAGTACACCTTCTCGAAGCGCTACGACTGCGCGGACCGGTCGATCCTCGCCTGCCTCACCGGCCCCGGCTACCCCGACGCCGCGTCCATCGACCGGGTGATGGACCAGCTCTTCACCGTCATGAACGGCCCGCCGGCCTACGACACCCGATCGGGCATCGAGGTGGAGCATGGGCAGTAGAGCGGCCGGGACAGCGGAACATTCAAGGCCACCATCCCTCGACTTTCCCCTGGCCATCCCTTGACCATCCCTTGACCATCCCTTGACAAGGAGTCGCCCATGAAGCCTTTCGCTTACACCGTCGTACTCGTCGTCCTCGCTCTGCCCCTGGTCGGCAGCGCATCGAGCCGGGCCACCGAGAACCAGCTCGAGCCGGCGCTCCTCGCCTACTGGCAGGGCCGGCACTCCCCGGTGCGGTGCCCTCCGACCGAGGACTGCTTCGCGATCCGCTCCAGCCGGTCGAGCTTCCTCGACCTGCTCGAAGAGCAGCGGGAGCGCGGACTCGAGATCGTGCGCTTCGACGCCCACGTGGACGGCACGAGCGCCCTCTTCGCCGGCGCCTGGGAGCGCAGCGAGCAGGAGCACTTCCTGGAGATGGGGATGGACCGGACGGGGTTTTCCCGCCGCCACGAGGAGCACTCCGAGGCGGGCCACCGCCTGATCCACCTGCGGGTGTACCGGGACGGTCAGAGCCAGAGCGTCGCCGCCATCTGGCGGGTGCCCGACGCCTACGACGCCACGCTCCCCCCCGCGAAGGTGATGTTCCACCTCACCTTCGACGAGCTCGAGACGCTGAACGAGACCCTGCGGAGCCAGGGGTACCACCTGGCCGCGTTCGACGTCTATCCGCGGCCCGACGGTCCGGAGCACCACGCGGTGGCCGCCGTCTTCCTCCCCGGCAAGCTGAAGACGCGGCTCCACGGCGTCTCCGGTGCCGGGTGCCTGCCGGCCGCCGACGCCCTGCGGCCCGTCGCTGGCCGGGACGGGGAAGCGCCGGCGGCCTGCTCCGCGCGGTCCCAGGACGCGGACTCCGACGAGGGGCCCGAAGCACCCTGCCCGCTCGCCGAGGATCTCCGGCGGTTCTGGACGGGGGGCTACCGTCCGGTCGCCTTCGAGGCGTACGCCGAGGAGGACGGAGAGCGGATCGTGGTGCTCCTCCACCGCGGCATCCCGCCCGCGAGCTGGCTGATGGTCCCCGCCGTGGAGAGCGCGGTCGAGTGCCGCCACCGCCACCTCAACCGGCCCCCGGCCGGAGGGGACGCCGGACAGGCTCCCGGCTTCGACCTGCTCGACCTCGACCTGGTCTCGCCGCCCGGCGCGAGCCCCGTCCCCCCCGACCACGGCGGCCTGGTCCACGACGGCGGTACCTCCGCACCGCCTCCTTGAGGATCCCGCTCACCCCACCCCGAGCCATCCCGGCAGGTCGGCGAGCGAGTCGAGGACGGTGTCCGCGCGGTCGCGGGCCTCGTCCTCGCCCCGGCCGTCCAGCCGGAACGTCCCCGTGCGGACGAGGACGGCGGGGACGCCGGAGATGGGGTTCGCCCCGCCATGCGCTATCTGAACATTTTGGCGCCGCTCAAGTACAGCTCATGCCCAAATCGCACAGCTCATCGCTGTCCCGACCGACTGCCCGGACGGTCCTGCGCCCGGCCCGGGCCGTCCCCCGGATCCTCCCACGAGGCGACCGCTCCGAAACCTCCCGACCGTGCCGGCCGTTTGACCCTGTATCCGCATCCGGATCCGCCTTCGCCAACGACCCGAGGAGCCGAGCCCCATGCCCGAACGGACCGAGACGCCCCGCCGCTACCCCTGGAAGACCTTCTGGATCCTCACCCTCGCCGGCACCCTGACCGGACCGCTGGTGCTGCCCTACTTCCTGGGCCTCCAGGCCACCGCTCCCAATCCCGTCCAGGTGCTGCCGGAGTCCATGGCGGTCCTCGTCCTGATCGTCCTGGCGCGCAACTTCGTCGTGCTGGGCGTCGCCGCCGGGCTCGGGCTCCTCGTGGCCCGGAAGATCGGCCTCGGGGCCCCGTACCTCGAGCACCGCTTCGACGGCGCCCCGGCCCCGGCCGAGCCGCTCTCGTCCATCGTCCGGCCGGCGATCGTCTGGGCCGCCGTCACCGCGTTGATCGCCTTCGCCGTCGACGCCGTCTTCCGCCACGGCTTCGGCGTCGACTTCCCGGCGCCCGAGATCCACGCACGGATCGACGTGCCCTGGTGGCGGAGCGGCCTGGCCAGCTTCTGGGCCCCGTTCGGCGAGGAGATCTTCGACCGTCTTTTCCTCCTGTCGCTGATCGCCTGGCTCGGGATGAAGCTCTTCCGCGTGGACCCACGGAAGACGGGCCGCGGCCGGACCGCGGCGCTCTGGGTCGCGAACGTCGCCACGGCGGTCTTCTTCGGCTGGTACCACATCTCCAACGAGCAGCTCTTCGCCGAGGTGGTGCCGACGATCGTCGCCTGGCGGACGGTCCTGATCA
>JASFUJ010000061.1:0-9487 GCA_050050355.1 Acidobacteriota bacterium | reverse complement strand
CCCAGGGCGGCGCGGCCCACGTCGCGCACCCGCACGACCGAGCCGTCGGGCTGCGTCCGCAGGGGCACCGCCTCGAACTCCTCCGGGGTCTCGAGCAGCGACTGGACGACGATCGAGGCGTTCAACCGCTGGCCGGGCACCGCCGGCGCGCCGCCGAACTGCCCGGCCGAGACCTCCACGTTGTAGGCGCGCACGGCCGTCACCACGTCCTCGATGGTCATGCCGTACTGGAGCAGCTTGTCCGGGTTCAGCCAGAGCCGCATGGCGTACTGGGAGCCGAACACCTCGACCTCGCCCACGCCGGGGACCCGGGCCAGCACGGGCTGGACCTGAGAGTGGATGTAGTCGTTCAGGTCGTTGCGGTCCAGGCGGCCGTCGACCGACGTCAGGCCGACCAGCAGCAGGTAGTTCCGGGTCGACTTCGAGACCGTCACCCCCTGGCGCTGGACCACCTCGGGCAGGGACGGCAGGGCGAGCTGCAGCTTGTTCTGCACCTTGGCCCAGGCCAGGTCCGGATCGGTGCCGGCGGCGAAGGTGAGTGTGATCTCGCCGGCGCCCGCCGAGTCGCTGGTGGAGGACATGTAGAGCATGCGGTCCAGACCGGTCATCTGCTGCTCGATGATCTGGATCACGCTGTCTTCGACCGTCTCGGCGGAGGCCCCCGGGTAGAACGCCGTGATGGCGATCGACGGCGGGGCGACCGGCGGGTACTGGGAGATGGGCAGGTTGACGATCGCCAGGACGCCACCGAGCATCAGGCCGATGGCGATGACCCAGGCGAAGACGGGGCGGTCGAGGAAGAAGTTGGCCATCCGATCCCTCCTCAGCCGGCGTCCGGGGCCGGGTCATCCGGGCCGGCCGGGTCCGCCAGGGGCGTCGGCCGGACCGTGACGCCGGGCTGCAGCGGCCGGCTCTGCTCGACGACCAGCCGGTCGCCGGCGGCGAGCCCGTCGGTCACCAGCCAGTCGTCTCCGAGGGCGCGGCCGAGCGTGGGATGTCGCAGCTCCACCGTGTCGTCGGGACCGACGACCCACGCCAGGGGATGGCCCTTCGGGTCCCGGGTGATCCCCTGTTGCGGCGCGAGGATCGCATCCTCGACGACACCCTCCCGGACCACGGCCCGGACGTACATGCCCGGGAGGAGAACGTGCTCCGGGTTCGGGAAGACCATCCGCAGGGTGACGGAGCCGGTGCCCGGGTCGACGGTCACGTCCCGGAACTCGAGCCGGCCGTCCAGGGGGTACGGGGTGCCGTCCTCGAGCAGCAGGCGCACCGAGCTCCCCCCCTCGGCGTCGGCGATCTCGCCCTGGGCGAGGGCGCGCCGGAGACGGAGGAGCTCCGCCGTGGACTGGGTCACGTCCACGTAGATGGGGTCGAGCTGCTGGATCACCGCCAGGGGCGTCGGCTGGAAGGCCGTGACCAGGGCGCCGATGGTCACCGCCGAGCGGCCGATCCGCCCGGAGATCGGCGCCTCGATGGGGGTTCGGGCGAGATCGACGCGGGCCGCCTCCAGGGCGGCCTCGGCTGCGGTGACGTTCGCCTCGGCCTGGCGGAGCGCGGCCTCGGCGTCCTCCGCCTCCTGCTCCCCGGCGGCGCGGATCGACGCCAGCTCGCGCATGCGCTCGGCGCGGGACGCGAGGGCGGGGAGGCTCGCCCGGGCCACCTCCAGCGCGGCCTCGGCGCGGTCGTAGGCGGCCTGGTACGGAGCCGGGTCGATCTGGTAGAGCACGCTTCCGGCCCGGACGTCGGCCCCTTCGCTGAACTCGCGCTCCTGGATGAGGCCGTTGACCTGGGGCCGGATCTCCGCCACCAGGTATGGGGAGGTGCGTCCGGGCAGCTCGGTGGTGAGGGTGATCGGTCGCGGCTCCAGGGTCACGACCGAGACGGCCGGGGGCGCCGGTGCGGCCGGGGCCGGCTCGGAGTCGCCGCAGCCGGCGGTGGTCAGCACGAAGCTCAGCGCGAGCGCGAGCGACAGCGTCCGTGCGCGACGGCGGAGTGGGTTCATGGGGTTCTCCTCGGGGTTCTGGCGAAGGGCGCCGGGTCAGCCGGACGCGATGCCCGCGCCCAGGACGTCCATCAGCCCGGGAACGAGCTCGTCGGCCGTGCGGAACTCTCCGGAATAGACCATGGTCTCGATGAGCCCCGTGACGGCGCCCAGGAAGATCTCCGCGGTGAGCGGCGGAGGCACGTCCCGCAGGCTCCCTTCCTCGACCCCGGAGACGAGCACCGCCTGCACCTGATCGAGGAACAGCTTGCGGCGCCTCTTCTTCTGCTCGGCCCGGGGACCCCGCGTCTCCTGCTTGGCGAACAGGGCCAGCGCCAGGGCACGATCCTCGTTCAGTGAGTCGAACACGGCGCGGGCGATCGCCTGGAGCTTCCGCGGGGCCGGGTCGGAGCTCCGGACGATCTCGTCCATCCGGTCGACCACCGGCTCGACGGTGCGCGCCTCGACGTAGTTCACGACCGCGTCCGCGTCGGCGAAGTAGTTGTACAGAGTTCCACGGGAGACGCCGACCCTGCGCGCGATGTGATCCATGGTCAGCCCCTCGGGGCCTTCCTTGCGCAGGATGGCGGACGCGACCTCGAAGACCTCCTCCCGCAAGGTGGCCTCGATCGCCTCCCGCCGCTTTTCCGAGTATCGGCCCACGCTTCGCGCCTTCTGATTCCCTGGTCCGGTGGTCTGGTGGTCCGGTGGTCTGGCTGGTTTCCTGGTCTGCCGGGTCGTCCGGTCTGCTGATCGCCGCGGCATCGAAGCGCCAAAAATCTGACGCCATGTTGAAAATAGACGGCGAGTCGTCAGCTGTCAAGCCTCGTCCCGCATCGCCGGGACCGCTCCTCGGGGCGGAGGGCGAGGAGGTCACCGGCCGCGCAACCGGGCTGGCACCCTGTGTGCCACGGCCCCGGCGCAGAAATCCGCAGCCGGCGGCTTGCAGCTAGGCTGCGCCCTCCTACAGCGGGCGGATGCCCTGAACCGGCGCCCTTCCTGGGTCCGCGTCCACGTTGACAGGAATACGGCAACACGGTTGACTGGCTTCATGAAAGCCACGATCGAGATTCCGGACGATCTCTACCGGCGGGTGAAGGCCAAGAGCGCTCTCGAAGGCAGGGCGGTGCGGGAGGTGACGGAGGATCTCTTCCGCAGCTACGTCGAGGAGCGTCCGCGGACGGATGAGCGGGAGAGCGGCCAGGAGCCGCCGCGCCTGGTGGACGGCGAGCCGGCGCCGCCCTGGTTCGGCTCCCTCCGCAAGTACGCCGGGCGGCCGAAGCGCCACGACATGGATTCGATCCGGGAGAGCATCGCCCGCGGGATCGTCCGGGAACGCAAGCTGTGATCGCCGGTCTGGACACCTCGGTCCTGGTTCGGGTTCTCACCGGTGAGCCGGGAGATCTCGCCCTGGTGGCGGTTCGCTATCTCGAAGAGAGGCGGCGGGCGGGGGACCCCGTCCGGGTCTCCGACTGGGTCCTGGCGGAGACCTATCATGCGCTCCAGTATCTTTCCATTCCATCAGTGGAATTCGGGATGGCCGGTCCACGTAGTAGCATCGTGGTGCCGAGATAGGCCTCCCCTTCGGAGGAGGCCGCCTGTCGCCAGAGGAGCCGCCCATGTGCCAGCGCACGACCCTGCATCGTCTCGTCGATTCCCTCCCCGAAGAGGACCTGACTACGGCCGGCCGGCTGCTGGCCGGTTTGGCGGCGACTGCGGACCCCGTGGAGCGTGCCTTGCTCCTCGCCCCACCCGATGACGAGCCGGATACCGACGACGAAGACCGTGGGCTCACCGAGGCGAGGCAGGAGCTGGCGCGGGACGAAGGGATCTCCACCGAGGAGCTGGAGCAAGAGCTGGGGCTCCGGTGACGCGGGAGGTCCGCTGGCTTCCCCGCGCTCGCAGGGACTTGAAGCGGCTCGATCCACCGTGCAGCGCCGGGTGATCGCTGCGGTGAACCACTTCGCACGGACCGGCCAGGGCGATGTCGTGCGACTGACGGACGCCAAGCCTCCCGAGTACCGGCTCCGAGTGGAAGACTGGCGCGTTCGCTTCGCTCGGGACCAGGACCGCCCGCTGCTTCACGTGCTGCGAGTGCGCCGCCGAGACAAGGCGTACCGATAGAGGCGCAGTTTCTGTTCGGGAACACCGGCCCTGTATGGACAGATCCGAGGACCGATACCCGCGCAGGTGTCCGCGGAGAGTCGAGACGACGAGCAGGGAGCCCCCGTCGGCGAACCCGAGACCGGAGATCGCCAGCGAGGCGCCGATCCCGTCCCGCAGGACCTCCGTGCGGACCGGGCCCCAGGGAGCATCCTTCGAGCCCTCCGAGAGCCGGGGCGCCACGACGGCCAGCGTTCCCTCGACCGAGCCCACGACGAAGTCCCCCGTCCGCGGATCGACCTCGATCTCGTAGACCGCCTCGTCCTCGAACAGATGCCCGACGACCGAGGGGGCGCGGCCGCTCTCGATCCCGGCGAGGTCGACGAGGAACACCCCCCTCCGGGTACCGGCGGCCAGCACGGGGAGGCGTGGGTGGACCTCGACCGCGTCGACCCTGGAGCCGACCGGCATGCGGCAGCCAGCCCTGGAGCGAGCGCACCAGCGCCTCCACGTGGGCGGCCTTGGGGTCCATCCGCACCGCCGACAGGGCCAGGGCCAGCGAGGCGTGGTCCCGGCCCTCGCCGAGAGCGCTGAGGGAGGCCAGCCGAGCGGCCTCGGACTCCCGCATCTGCCCGGCGAGCTCGACGCCCAGGAACACCAGACCGCCCAGCGCCGCGGCGGCCAGGACACCCCCCACCACACGCCGGCGAGCCCGACGCTTGCGTTGCCTCTCGGCCTCCGCCGCGTAGTGGTGGATCAGCTCGTTGGCCGACAGGTCGGGATCGATCAGGAACGCGGCCAGCCGCACCAGCTCCCGATCGAAATCCCGCACCCGCCGCGGCGCACCGGGCCGCGGCCCCGGCCCACCGCGCAGGTCGAATCACGGCCGGCGGTGTAGCCCCGCCTCGACGACCTCCGGCGGGAAGAGGGACTCCGCCGGTGCCCGGGGATCGTCGCCCGCCGTCAGGGCCAGCAAGATCCCTTCCGCCCCCCGATGCTCGAGCCACCACTGGAGCTCGAACCTCATCCACTCGTGCCCGACCGCATGCGGCCCCGAGAAGACGAGGAGGTGGTCCGAGAGCGCCAGATAGCTCCCGACCAGCTCCTCCAGGGCTGCGCGGTCGGAGGTCCGCGGCAGCTTGAAATCGCTGCCGTCCACGCACAGCTCGATCGGGCGGCGCATCTCCTCGCGGACGAGAGCGTTGCGGTCCAGACTCTCCAGGAACGACTCGACGTGGCGGACGAGCTTCCCGTCCGGATCGGTCGAATAGCTCGCGAAGGCGCGGAACGGGCGGTGGGATGGCAGTGGCACGGGACTCGTGCCGGCAGCTTAGCACCGGGCCTTCTGCCTCGGTGTCGATCACTCCGGGCTCGCCCCGGCCCGCGGATCTCCAGTCCTCGCTGAGACCCGGAGCGCGAGGGCTGAAACGCCCCGCTCCGCAGTGTCACGTTCTGGTGGGGAGGGAGCCCCGAGGAGCCCCCCCCCCCCCGGGTACTGCAGGACGGGACCGCAGGAGGGGAGAGCCATGCGGAAGCCGACGCGAAGCTCGCTCATCGACGCCATCCTGGACTGGATCATTCGCAAGAAGACGACCTCCGGTCCGCTCCCGGGGAGGCTGTACATTCCCAAGCGAAGGCCGAGTCCATCGACGGGAGAGCCTCCGGAAGAGCCATCTCCCAGCGCTGTCCACGGCGATGACAACGGCAACCAACCTCACTGACCCGGATCCTGGTGCCGCCCGGAGCCGCCGGCGACCCACCCCGGGGCAGGGAGCACGGAATCGGACGACCGACCGGGCCGTTCGCCGGCCAGCGGAGCACACCGCCGGCGACCGGCCCCTCGGAGGCAGACCGACATGGGCGCACTGTTCTCCATCCTGACCAAGCAGTTTCTGGGCATCTTCCTGATCTCCGCCGGCGTCCCGGCGATCGCCCTGGTCGTGGGCGTGCGTGCCTTGGTCGTACCGCAGGTGCCCGTCGTCTGGTCCACCATCATGGACACCGGATTCCTGGGGCCGGAGTGGCAGGCCGGCCTTCTGGTGGTCGCGTTCCTGGTGGTGGTCTCCCTCCTGGTGAGCCTCAACGGCCCGATCACCCGGCTCTACGAGGGCTACCCCCTCCAGCGCTCCCGCTTGGGGGAGTGGCTGCGGCGGCGCCACGAGACCCGGGTCCGCGAGGCGGAGACCTGGTGGAACGGAACCCGGACCATCCTCCGGACGATCGATCGCCTCGACGCCGACCCCCGGCCCGATCGGGCCGCACCGGATCTCGCCCCCGAGCGGATTGCCGAGCTCGACACCCGGTGGAACCGGGTGGGCCAGCTCTTGCCCAGGAAGTACCCGAAGCCGTACAGGGTCTTGCCGACGCGACTGGGCAATACGATGCGGGCCTTCGAGGACTATCCGCGGCACAAGTACGGGATGTATGCCGTGACCCTCTGGCCGAGGCTGCTCACCGTCGTCGACGCCCGGGACGTCGAGCGCATCGGCAGTGGCAAGCAGCCGCTGGACTTCATGATCAACAGCTCGCTGGTCTCGGGGATCCTGGCGCTTCTAGTCCTGACGACCGGCCTGCTGTGGCCCGAACACCAGCAGGGAGCGGTGGCCTGGTGGACCTGGGGGACCCTGGTGTCGACCCTGACCGCCCTGGCCTACGCCTTCTACCGGCTCTCGATCCCGCCGGCGATGGCCTGGGGGGAGACGGTCAAGGCCATGTTCGACGTCTACCGGTGGCGCCTCCTGGACCGGCTCGAGATCGCGGAGCGCCCGGACTCGATGGACCGGGAACGACAGCTCTGGTTCCGGATCGGTGGCCACATGCTGTTCGGGAGAAAGACGACCTACGGACCGCTCCGGTACACGCGGGACGAGCCGCCAACGGAATCGGTCCACGAGAACGGAGGGTGAACGCAACGCCATGTCCGAGAACGACACCGACGGCGAGAACCGCCCCACCCGCGCGGGCGAGGGCTTGGACGAGGGAAGCGAAGGAGAGCGGCCGTCCGACGAGAGCCGCAGGGCGGAGGGAGAGGCGTGGAGATACCCGGAGGAGCCGGACGACGACATCGAGCCCGCGGACGGCGGCGGCGGAGGTCCTGCCGGGACCGGCACCAGAGGCGACGAAGACCTGCCTCCGCCGGAGCCCCACGGGCCCACGGACCTGGCGGGTGAAGACGATGGCGAACAGCCCCACTGACCACCCGAGCCGCGACCCCGTGGCCGAGGACGAGGCTCTCAGGGAGCGCCTGCTCGCCCGCTACGGAACCGTCGCGGAGATCCTCCGCGTGGCGGGAGCGGACAAGGACCGGGGAGTGGATCGCTTGGCCGCCGAGCTGGGAGTCGACGTGGAACGGCTCCTGCCGGTCCTGATCACGCTCACCCTCGAGAGCACCCCCCGGATCCTCGACCGGAGACGCAGGTTCCTGGGCGGCTTCGACATCGTCGTGCTGCTGGGGCTGCTGGGGTTGCTGGCCCTCGTGGTGCGGGCCATCGTGACTAGCCTCTGAACGGAGCGGCCGGGCGAAGGAGGCCGCCTCGATCGACGATGGTGATGGTGGAAGCTGCGAGAAAAGAAAGTTAGGTGCAGGTTAGGTGCAGGGCGTCATCAAAAGAGGACGACTTGCCGTAAACCCTTGAAAACACTGGTGTCCCCAACGGGATTCGAACCCGTGTTGCCAGCTTGAAAGGCTGGAGTCCTGACCTGGCTAGACGATGGGGACAAAGGTAGCCGCCGGCGGGCCGCCGGCCGGTCCGGGGAGGGTAACACAGGAGGGGACTGAAAGCTTCCCGCGCGGGGCCGGAAACACGCGGGCCGTCACGGCGCCTCGGGATCGGCGGGGGCCCTGGTCTCAGCAAGGCTCCCGGCGAGGCAGTCTTCCAGTCCTGGGCGAACGAGGGGGCGACGAAACTCGAAGCGGCGACGGTCCATGGCGCGATGAGAGCGGTTCGTGCAGGCTTCACGAATCACCTCCACCACGAGGTGCCTGGACCGCACGAAGCGTTCGACCGGGTGCGTGCGGAAGGGCCGAAACGGCTCGCGCCCAAGTGCCACTTCCTGGTGAGGGAAGGGGACCAACTCCGGAACACCGCACGCCGGGACCATGTCGTGGGCAGGTTCTGGAGCAGAGAAAGGGAACACCTTGACACACTCGCGGCGTAGGGCCCATTCGGTATACTCTAGAAATTCCAGGAGCTCTAAATGTTTAAGATGCATGGCCGAGATGCTCGCGCCGCGGCTCGATCCACACGAACCAGCGTGAGGTTGACCGCCACTCATCCACTGCGCCTCTTCCGATGAACAGCGATCCCAAGATTCTGTTGAGAATCCTCTTCGGGGTGATCTTGCTCCTGGTCGGCGCTGTCCTCTCGCTGGTCGCCGCCGACAGCGCAAGCCCCATGGGGACCTTCGGCCAGAGCGTCGGCTTGGCGCTCCTCGTCACCGGGTGCATCTCCGTCTTTCAGGAGTCCGTGCTCGTGCGCCTCAAGCGGGATGAGGTTCAGGAGGCCTTCAACAGGTTGTTCGACCTTCTGGCGAAGCCTGGGATCCGAATGGTTGCGAGGGAGCGGCAGGGAGATTCCAGGTATCACAAGTGGTTGCTGGAAAAGGACCCGCAGACGATGTTCTTCGCGGGCCACTCGGTTCTGCATCGGGTCGAGAGAGATTTCAAGGACCTTCGGCTGCTTTCTGTGGAAGAAGCCCTGCGGCAGAAGGTGGCCGAGGGTTCCACGGTTCGGGTCCTGTTTCTCGACCCGACTTGGGACCTGATCGACAGGATCGCCATGGGGCAGGACCAAGATCCGAAAGACTTGCGGGCAGATCTTGCGACCACCCTGGGGGTTTGCAGGCGTCTATGGGACCTGCTGGAGAACGAGGAGCTCCCGGGGACGATCGAGATCAAGACCTGTCGGGAACTCCAGCAGTACGCCTTCCATTATGTGATCTGCAGCAGCAAGAGGAAGGTCGAGATGCTCGCCGGGTTCTATTTCGCCGGCAGAGTTGGAATGCGGTCGCCCCTCTTCAGCGCCGAGGACGAGAGCATTCAGGAGCTCTTCGTAGAGCATTTCAATACAATCTTCGAGCATGCGAAAACGGTTCTCGAGTACTCGAGAGGCTCCAGACGAGATTTCAACTTCTCCTATTACAGATCCTGCCAGAACGATCTGTCGGACCACCTCGGAAGCCAGCGGGTCTCGGAGCTCTGCCCTTGAACGCGTGGGCCCCCGAGCCAACCTTCGACCGATGAGAAATCACCGTGAGTGAAGACCGGAACGCGTTCGTCCTGATGCCGTTTGGGGAGGACTCCGACCCGTACTACCGAACGATCTTCCGGCCGGCCCTCGAAGCGGCCGGGTACTCCGTCTCGCGGGCCGACGACGTCTTCACCCCCCGGCCGGTCATGCT